>NZ_JBEZZS010000039.1:0-49028 GCF_040639295.1 Nocardioides sp. NPDC023903
AGTACCTCGCTGGGTCAGACCACCATCAGGTCATTCTTGCCGGAGCCCTGGAACGACCAATGGGCGACGAAACTCCACTTTCGTCGCCCACAACTGCCATTTCGGCCGACGCAACTGCCGTTTCGGCCGACGGGGGTGACGCCTCGGCGGGTCAGGGGCGGTGGGGGGTCTGATTGAGTCGCCAGAAGGTCGTCGCGAGGAGGACGGCGGCCAGGGCGGCGTCGACGCTGAGTACGGCCCAGACGAGGCCTTCGACGGTGGTCTGCATCGCGCCGAGGGCGAGGGCGGCGGCGACGGCGATCCAGAGAAGGTACGCCGAGAGCCGGCTGCGCCGGGCCAGGACCGAGTAGACGAGCAGCTGGAGTACGGACAGCACCATGCCGAGGATCGCGAAGACCCAGAGCAGGCCCTCGATCTCGGCGTAGTCGGGGCCGCCGATGAAGATCATCGCGAGCCAGGAGAGCAGCCAGGATCCGGCGATCGCGCACGCGCCGAGCCCGCCGACGAGCGCGAGCGACTTGACCAGCGCGGAGCGGCGGCTGGCCTCGGCCGACATCGACGGGAAGGCGATGATCACCACGAACTGCGGCAGGAACAGCACTGCCTTGGTGAGGATCAGGCCACCTGCGTACAGGCCGGAGACGTGGTCGGAGAGCACGTTGCGCGCGATCAGGATGTCGACGTTCGAGAGCGCGAAGAAGCCCAGGAGCGCGAACGAGCCTTGCAGCATCTCGACCACGACCGGCTTCACCGGTCCGGGCTCCGCGTCGCCGGCGGCGCGCCGTCGCAGCACCCACCATCCGACGATCGCCGGCGCGAACTGGGCGAGCGCGACGCCGGCCATGGCGGCGCCCTCGGTGGGGCGGATCCACATCGCGGCGGTGGTGACGATGACCCGGGGGATGCCGAGCGCCAGGTAGACCATCGCCAGGTCGAGCCAACGGCGCTCGCCCTGCAGCACCCCGGCCTGGCCACCCATGACCGTCAGCGGTACGGCACACACCGCGACCAGCAGAGCGGGATAGATGGAGTCGAGCCGCAGCACCCGCCACACCAGCGGCGAGGCGACGAGCATGACGACACCGACGACGATGGCCGCCCGATAGGTCGCTCGCAGCACCGTTCGCTCGATGGCGCGCTCCTGGCCGGGCGTCTCGGTCACCCGCCGTGACGCGGTCGCCTGCATCCCGAGCTGGACCACGCCGACCACGAGGAGCAGCGACATCATCGAGGCGACGCCGCCGTACTGTCCGGGGCCGAGGATCCGGGCGGCGATGATCTGGAAGCCGTACGTCGCGATGTTGGTGACCATGATGCAGACCGCGAGGAAGCCGCTGCTGCGGATGAGCGCGGACAGCCGGCGCCGGCGGGCGCTGATCGGGCTGGCGGTCATCGTGGGCACTTGGAAAGCCTATGGCGCGACAGGTCACATGCCGGCACCGGCATCCGCCCAGGATCGGAACTCGATCGCCACAACTGCCGACTCGGCCGACAGAAGTGACTTCTCGGCCGACAGAACTGACGTCTCGGCTGGGTAGGGTGGCCGGCGTGAGCGAGCGGGTGGTGCCTACGTTGTGGGCGGGCGTGCTCGCGGTGCTGATGCTGGGGCCGGCGCTGGGGGCGGGGTTCGTGCTCAGCTACGACATGGTGTGGGTGCCGGATCTTGCGCTGACGCGGGATGTTCTCGGGCTCGGTTCGGGGCTGCCGCGGGCGGTGCCCTCGGATGCCGTGATCGCGGTGGTGGACGAGGTCGTGCCGGGTCTCGCGCTGCAGAAGCTCGTGCTGGTGGGCGCGCTGGTGCTCGCCGGTGCGGGGGCCGCGGAGCTGGTGCGTGACCGCTCGCTCGCCGCGCGGCTGGCGGTGGTGAGCCTGACCGTGTGGAGCGCGTACGTCGCCGAGCGACTGTGGATGGGCCACTGGCCGATGCTGCTGGCCTATGCCGCGGTGCCCTGGCTGGTGCTGGCCGGGCGCCGTCGGACGGCGAGCGAGCCCCGCGCGGACGAGCGCAGCCCGGTGTGGCTGCTCTCGGTCCTGCTCGTCGGGAGTCTGAGCGCCAGCGCGGGAATCGTGTCGGCCGCGGTGCTGCTCGCAACCGGTCTGCGCCGGGGCCGGCGCCCGGTCCGGCTGCTCGCGATGGTGGCCGCGGTCAACGCGCCCTGGGTGGTCACCGGCCTGACTCACGCTACGGAGGCGGCGTCGACTACCGGGTTCGAGGTCTTCGCGCTGCGCGGCGACGCGCTGCCCGCCCCGCTCGCAGCGCTCACAATGGGCGGGATCTGGAACACGTCGGTCGTCCCCGCCAGCCGTGAGAGCTGGCTCGCCTGGGTGGCCCTGGCGCTCCTGGTGGCGCTGGTAGGGGCCGGGTTCCGACGGTGGTGGGCCTCCGACAGCCAACGGACCGCGATCCTGGCGCTTTGGGGCGCCGGGATGGCGATTGCCATCGCAGGCTGGGCCGCGCCGGAGGCGCTCGACGCCCTCGCCCAGGACATCCCCGGTCTCGCGCTGCTGCGAGACAGCAGCCGCCTGCTTCCGCTCTGCCTGCCGCTGCTCGTCATGACCGTCGCGGCCGGGGTCGACACGCTGCGCGAGCGGCTTCGCGGCACCGCACCCCGATGGGCCGCCACCGTCGCCCTGGCTCTCGCCCCGGTCGCCGTGCTCCCCGACGCCGCCTGGGGTCTCGCCGGCGGCATCGGCACGGCCGACTACCCGACGTCGTGGCGGCAGGCCGGTGCGGCGCTCGCCGAGGAGACGGCGCCGGGTGACGTACTCGTCCTGCCCTGGTCCGCCTACCGAGCCCCGGCGTGGAACGCACATCGTCCTGTCCTCGACCCGCTGCCGAGGATGCTGCCCAGGGCGAGTGTGGCCAACGGCGACCTCGTCATCGGCGGGACCGAGATCGAGGGCGAGGACCCGCGTGCGGCAGCGGCCGCCGAGGCCCTCGCCGCACCGGACCCCGAGGCACGGGCGACCGAGCTGAGCCGCCTCGGGATCGCGTACGTCATCACCGACCGCACCGCGGGCGAGGCGCCGCAGGTGGCCGGCGAGACGGTCCACGACAGCGACGACCTGCTCCTGCAGCGGTTGCCGGGGGAGGCGAGCCCGACCGCCAGGCACACGACCGGTCCGGTGGCGCTGACGGCGGTGATCGCCGCATGGGTGGCGTACGGCCTGGCCTGGCTCGGAGCCACAACATCAACAGTTCTGCTACTGATCAGTATTGTTCGCCGGCCGGCTGCTAAAGTTCGCGGCTAGGAGAGGGAGGTCACATATCCATGGGCAACATCATTGCCATCGTCGCCAGCATTCTTGTCGGCGGCGGAGTCGCCGCAGCGACCATCGTCGGCGTCGTCACGAGCAGCACGGACAACACCGTGAAGAATCCTCCGAGCGTCTCGGAGTCGACGATTCAGTACGGCACGAACGACTGAGCGCGACAAAGCTGAAAGGGGCCCGGCGGTTATCCGCCGGGCCCCTTCTCGCTCTGTGCATCTTGAAGAGCGGTCAGTCCGCGCCGACCACGTGCCCCTGGAGCGCCGAGGCGAGCACGGCGTTGAAGTTGAGCTGGCTCTGCTCCCAGGTGTGCTTGCGGGCGTGCCAGCGGGCACCCTCGGCCAGCTCCTTGCGGCGGATCTCGTCGCCGAGCAGGTGATCGAGCGCGGCGACGAAGCCGGCCTGGTCATCGACCAGCACCCCGGACTCGCCGTCGTCGATGGACTCGGTCGTCCCGCCCGCGTCGCGGAACGCGACGGTCGGGGTGCCGTGCTGGGCGGCCTCGGTGACGACCAGGCCCCAGCCCTCCTTCAGCGACGGCAGCGCCATCAGCCACGACCGCTCGTAGACCGCCTCCTTGGTCTCCTCGTCGACATGCCCCAGCATCTCGACGAAGTCCCCGGCCCCCACCCGGGAGACGTACGCAGCCAGCTCGTCGGCCCACCATCCGCCGCCCACGATGCTCAGCCTCAGGTCCGGGTAGGAAGCCCGCAGCGCCACCGCCGCGTCGACGGCGAGCTCGACCCGCTTGTGCGGCACCAGCCGCCCGACGACACAGATGGAGGGGTGCTCGGTCTTCGCCGGCCGGTCGCTCAGGGCCGGCGCGGCGCCGTTGTGCACGACCGCGACCCGGGCGGGGTCGACGCCGAGCGTGGCCAGCTCGGCCCGGGTGGCACGGGAGACCGCGACGTACTGCTTGTGGCGGTAGAGCCGTGGTGCGAGCCACGACTCGACCCACCAGCCGATCCGCCCGGACAGCCCGGGGTAGACCACCGGCCACTGCTCGCGGTGGACGTGGTGGACGAGCACCGTGACCGGCGCCTTGGTGCCGAGCGGGCAGAAGAACGGGAGACCGTTCTGCACGTCGACGACCGCGTCGACGCGGCCGATCGGGCCCAGCCGGCCCAGCGCGAGCAGCAGCACGCCCCACAGGTAGATGCTGAGCTTGCCGCCGCGGCGTACGTAGCGGATGCCGTCGCGCTCCTCGCGGGCGCGAGCGCCCGGATAGGCGGCGGTGAACACGGTGACCCGCGCCCCAGCACCCACCAGGCCGGCGGTGATCTGGTGGAGGTAGTGCTCGGCCCCACCGGCTTCAGGGTTGTCGGTATCGCGCCAGCTGAAGACCGCCACATGGCGACCCTCCAGCTGCGCTCCCTCTATGGCGCGCAAAACTCTTCTCCCCTGACTCGCAGTTCCCCGCTGCTGAGCGTTCCCTCCCCAGGGACGACGCAGTTACCGGAGAGTAGGACATTTCGTGACCAAATGCACACCCCTTGGGGTAAGTCGGTTAGTGTTCCCGCCGTGCCGAACCTCCTCGACCCCCGGAGCGGGGACCAGATCGACGCCCCGGTCGGCAACGACTGGCGGGCGACGCTGCGGCGCTCCGTACGCCTCTTCAACGACTTCCGCGTGGAGCAGACCGATCCCGCGCGCTTCTACACCGCACTGGCGGCAGACTCGGTCGGCCAGCTCGCGCACTACACCGACGGAGAGACCCTTCAGGGCACCGTCCTGCTCGATGTAGGCGGCGGCCCGGGCTACTTCCGCGACGCCTTCATGAACGCCGGCGCGACGTACCTCGCCCTCGACGCCGACGCCGGTGAGATGAAGGGTGCGGGGATCGTCGCCGAGGGCAGCATGCTGGGCGACGGGATGCGGCTGCCGGTCCGCACCGGCTCGGTCGACGCCTGCTACTCCTCCAACGTGCTCGAGCACGTCCCGACCCCGACTGCCATGCTCGACGAGATGCTCCGGGTCACCAGGCCGGGCGGTGTCGTCTTCTGCTCCTACACGCTGTGGTGGGGCCCCTGGGGCGGCCACGAGACCAGCCCGTGGCACCTGCTCGGCGGCCGGTACGCGCGTCGCCGCTACCTGCGCAAGCACGGCCACGAGCCCAAGAACAAGTTCGGCGAGTCGATGTACGCAGCGACCGCCTCCGCAGGGTTGCGCTGGGCGCGCGCCCAGCGCAGGGCGGGCAACGCCGAGATCCTGGCCGCGGTTCCGCGCTACCACCCGGCGTGGGCGGCGTGGCTGATGCGGGTCCCGGTGGTGAGGGAGGTGCTCTCATGGAACCTCCTGCTCGTGCTGCGCAAGACGTGACCCCGGACCGACCCAGCCCCACCTCAAAACTGAGGGTCACGGCGTACGTCGCGATCCTGACCGCGATCACCTTCACCCAGGCCCCGGGCCGGATCGTCGCGGACACCAAGTTCGACCTGAGCGCCGACCCGTGGGCCTTCCTGGCCCGGGCACTGAACATGTGGGACGCCCAGGGCGCCTTCGGCCAGGTGCAGAACCAGGCGATCGGCTATCTGTGGCCGATGGGCCCCTTCTACGGCCTCGGCCAGCTGGCGCAGCTGCCGGAGTGGGTGATCCAGCGGCTGTGGTGGGCGCTGCTGCTCAACCTGGCCTTCCTCGGCGTCCTGGCCGTGGCCCGCGAGCTGCAGCTGGGGCGGCCGTGGGCGCAGGTCGCGGGTGCCGCGGCGTACGTCCTGACGCCACGCGTGATGACCATCCTCGGCGCCAACTCGGCCGAGCTGTGGCCGACCGCGGTCGCGCCGTGGGTGCTGCTCGCCGTCATCCGGGCCAGCGGCACCACTACGACCAAGGACCTGCTGCGCTGGTGCGCCGTGGCGGCGCTCGCTGTCGCCTGCGCGGGCGGCGTCAACGCGACCGCGGTCTCGGCGGTGATCGTCCCGGGTGTGGTCTTCCTGCTGACCCGCACCGGCGCCCGGCGATTCGCCGCGCTGGGCCTGTGGGGCGTGCTGACCATCCTCGCCACCCTGTGGTGGACGATCCCGCTGGTCCTCCAGGCCCGCTACATCCCGCCGTTCCTCGACTACATCGAGACCGCCGCGGTGACCTCCTCGACCACCGGCCTGCTGCCGACGCTGCTCGGCACCTCCGACTGGGTCGCGTACGCCGACCCGCTCTACTACCCGGCCGGGCAGAGCCTGCACGCCACGCCCTACCTGGTCCTCGACGCGGCCGCCGTCGTCGCCATCGGGCTGGCCGGGCTGGCCGGTGTCGGCCGGGCGCGCCGCCACCCCGAGACCCGGTTCCTGATCGGCTGCGTGCTGGCCGGTGCCGTCCTCGTCGGGATCGGCTACACCGGCGCGCTGGCCGGCTGGGGAGCCGAGGCTCGTCAGGACCTCGTCGACGGCGCGCTGGCCGCGGTGCGCAACAGCCACAAGTACGACGCTGTGCTCCGCCTCGGGCTCGCCGCCGGGGTCGTGCTCACCGTCGAGACCATCCTCTTCCGCGCCCAGCTGGCGCGAGCCTCGGGGACGGCCACGAAGGCCGCGCAGTGGCTCAGGACGGTGTTCGTCATCGCCGTGGTGGCCGCGCTGGCCGGCCTGGCGGTGCCCTGGGTGCGCGGCCAGGTGCCGCCGCCCGGGTCGATCGAGAACGTGCCGACCTTCTGGACCGACGCCGCCGACTACCTCTCTGAGAACGACGACGGCGGCGTGACGCTCGTGGTCCCGGCTGCCCGGTTCGGCGACTACCTGTGGGGCAGCACCCACGACGAGGTCCTGCAGCCGTACGCCGACTCCCGCTGGGCCGTACGCGGCGTGGTGCCGCTCGCCGAGCCCGGCAACGTCGTCTGGCTCGACCGGGTCACCGAGGAGATCGAGCGCGGCACCCCCAGCGCGGATCTCGCGCCGATGCTGGCCAAGGCCGGCGTCACCCGGCTGCTGGTGCGCAACGATCTGCACTGGGGCACCACCGGCGCCCCGCCGCCCTCGCTGGTCCATGCCACCCTCGCCCAGTCACCGGGGCTGACCCACGAGGCGAGCTTCGGCACCGAGTTCGGCAACACCACCTACCACCGCGAGAAGGGCACCCGCGTCCTCGTCGACGGTGGACTGGCCGGGGAGTATCCCCCGATCGAGATCTACGAGGTCGATGGCGCCACCTCCGACGGGACCCTGATCCCGGCGAGGACGACAGTGATGGGCGACCCCGGCGAGCCTGCCAGCGGCGCCCAGGCGGTGCTGACCGCCGACGACACCCGGTCCATCGCCGACGACTCCGAGGAGTCGACCGACGTCATCCTGACCGACGGCCAGCGGCGGCGTACGACCCTCTTCTCCGGTGTCCGCGCCAACTCCTCCGCCACCCGCACCGCCGAGGAGGGCGTCGACTCCGACCAGCCCGAGAGCTTCCACCGCTACCTGGAGGACCAGGAGCGGTGGCAGAGCACCGTGGTCTGGCGCGGCGTCGAGGCCGTGGAGGCCTCCAGTTCGGCGGCGACCCCGTCGGAGGTCCCGGTCGACCGCGGCCGGGCGCCCTCGGCGGCTCTGGACGGCGACCCCGACACCGCGTGGCGCACCGAGACCGGATGGGACCGCACCCCCGAGGGCGCCTGGCTCCGGGTGCGGTTCGAGGACGAGACCGACCTCGGCAAGGTCACCATCACGCTGCCCGGCAACGTGGTCGGGGTCGAACGGCTCGAGCTCGTCGCCGGCGCCCAGATGCGGAAGGTCTACGCCCCGCTGCCGGGGGAGGAGGCGACGTACGACCTGACCGGGTTCAGCGCGCGCAACCTCACCGTCACCGCCCGCGGCGCTACCGCCTACGGTCCGTGGGGGATCAGCGAGCTCGACATCGAGGGTGTCGACGCCCAGCGCCTGGTCGCGCTCCCCGAGCCGCCGGAGGACGCCACGATCCGCAAGATCCGGCTCGGTCGCGACACCGACCGCAGCGGCTGCATCGACCAGGGCGGGGTGCTCTACTGCGAGCCGTTCCTGGCCGCCACCGGCGACGACGGCGACGACCTGGACCGGCTCGTCACTCTCACCCGCGGCCAGTCCTTCGACGTCACCGGGACCGTGTCGCTGCGCCGCGACCACGCGTACGCCGCGGCGGCCGCCGACCTCGCCGGGGTGGACGTCACCGCACCGAGCAGCGGAGACATCGCCCAGTCGGCGCTCGCGATGGCCGACGGTGACGAGGGCACCGTGTGGCGGGCGCCCTCGACGGGCCCGGCCACGGTGACCCTCGGGCTGCCCGAGCGGCAGCGGATCAGGTCGCTGCGGCTCATGGTCAACAAGGCGGCCCCGGTCAGCATCCCCACCGAGGTCGAGATCACCGACCTGCGCCGTCCCAAGCGCACGGTCACCCGCGAGGTCGACTCCGACGGCGACATCGAGGTGCCGAGCGGCTGGCGCACCGACCGGCTCCGGATCCGGATCACCGAGACCGACGCCGCCTACGACCAGCCCTCCAGCATGGCCGATGCGACCGAGCTGCCAGCCGGCATCTCCGAGCTGCAGGTCAACGGCCGTCCGCTCGGCGACGGGCGGCTCCGGGCAGGCTGCGCCGACGGACCCCGCATCCGCGTGGGCGAGCGGGTGCTGCGTACGGCGGTCAACGGGTCGCTCTCCGATCTGCTGCGCGGCGGCGAGGTGCCGCTGAGGGTCTGCGGCACGGCCCCGGTCGGCCTGGCGGCAGGCGAGAACACTCTGCTCGCCGATCCTGTGGGACCGCTCCGTTTCGACAGCCTCGAGCTGAGCGCCGAGGTGATCGCGGACGCGGAGACCCCGGAGGCGGTCGAGGTGGAGCGGGACGAGCGCGACGCCGCGGTCTCCGCTACGGTCTCCGCCGAGACCTACGACCGGGTCCTCGTGCTCCCTCAGAACATCAACACCGGCGCCACCGCCACCCTGGACGGCAAGGCCCTGCGCGCCCAGCGGGTCGACGGCTGGCAGCAGGGCTGGATCGTGCCCGCCGGCGCCGGGGGAGAGGTGCGTTTCGGCTTCGCGCCCGAGGAGACCTACCGTGCTGGGCTGTTCGCCGGTGCGGGCGGCATGGTGCTGGTCCTGGCGCTCGCGCTGGTGACCTCATGGCGCCGTCGCGGCACCCCGCACAGCCTGGAGCTGTTCCCCGTGGCCGCGCCGTGGCGGTGGTACGACGGCGGGCTGCTGGTCCTCGTGGCCGGTCTGCTCGCCGGCTGGTGGGGTGCGCTGGCCGCCGTGGTCGCCTGGCTGCTGCCGCGCCTGACCGGCCGTCGGTCGGTTGTCGTACGCCTCATGGCCGCCGGGTCGGGGGCAGCGATGCTTGCCGGCGCCCTGGCCGTGGAGATCCTGCCGACCGCCTGGGACCTGCCCTGGGACCCGCCCGCCTGGACGGCTCAGGCGCTCTCGGTGGTCGCGCTCGTGCTGGTCGCCGCGGCCGCCTCTGTGGCACCGAGCTCGGACGCAGACTCGGGCGCTGCCTCAGGCTCAGGCGTGGGCTCAGGCCGCCGCTTCAGGCGGCGCCCGGAAGGACGCCAGCCGCGCAGCCGCATCATCCGGCGCTCGAAGAAGATGTAGGAGAGCGCCGCGATCGGGATGGTGACGGCGATGGTCATCCCCAGCACCGTCCAGAAGCGGTCGTTGAAGGTGCCGAACCCGAGCAGCTCCATGCCCATGAGCAGCACGAACATGTGGATCGAGAAGACGCCGTAGGAGATCTCGCCCAGCGCGCTGGGCACCGGGCTGGCCAGCCAGCGGCGTACGGGACCCTCGAGCTCGGGCCCGAAGACCAGCGGGAAGATGACGCACACCGCGACCGCGCCGTAGAGCACGCACTTGAGCGCCGACTCGGCCGGCGTCGGAGCATCCACGAGCCCGATCGGGCCGGTGATCGGCGTGCAGGCCGCGACGAAGAGTCCCAGCGCCAGCAGCCACCAGCCGGTCAGGTCGCGCGCGGCAGCGTCCAGCCGGGCCCGCATGCCCGGGTCGACCGAGCAGGCCGCGAGCGCGGTGCCGGCCAGGAACCAGGGCAGGTACGCCGGCAGCCACTCGGCCGCGAACGGCTGGTCGAACCAGGTCCGGGCGCCGGCGGCGAAGACCACGCCGCCGATCGACAGCAGCAGGCAGACGACCAGCACACGGCGTACGTCCAGGCGGTCTCGCGGCGTCAGCAGCCGCACCACCAGCGGCAGGGCGAGGTAGAAGGCGACCTCGGTGCACAGGCTCCACATGTGCGCCAGCCCGTAGGCGTGCGAGTCCTGGGTGTAGATCTGGGTCAGAGTCAGGTTGGCGATCCAGCCGCCGACGCCGACGTCGGAGTTCGCGGGCGCGGCGAGCAGGCAGACGGCCACGACGACCCAGTAGAGCGGCAGGATCCGCAGCGCCCGCTTCCACAGGTAGCGCCCGGTGCTCGGCGGCGGAGCTCCGGCGGCGCTGGCCGCGAACCACGGTCTGGCCAGCAGGAACCCGGAGACCACGAAGAAGAGCGCCACGCCGAGGTCGAAGTGGGCGAGCATCGCCCCGGTCCACCCTTGCGGGTAGCGACCGGTGTGGAACCCGACATGGGTCAGCACCACCATCAGCGCGCCGACGGCGCGCAATGCGTCGAGCGTGAGGAATCGGCGGTCCATATTGCCTCGGGCTCCGCTTCGGCCAGCCATCAGCCGTCCTCCTCCACGGGCCCCGAGATCGGGTCGCCGAACGGCACCAGGCTGCCGACCTCGATGCCACCCAGACACGGCTTCGACCCCGGAGTCAGGCTCTGGAAGCTGATGCTGTCGAAGCGTCCCTCACCCGTACGCACATAGAGACTGCGGAACCCGGGCTCGACCTCGACGTCGTAGGAATGGTCGCCGGCCGTCACCCGCATCCGGCCCGCGTCCTTGTCGGCGGCCACGTACGCGATCCGGATCCACCACCCGGCGCCCTCGACGCCGCCGTCCAGGCCCACCTCGAGCGGCGTCTGCCGCACGCGCATCGAGCACTTGTCCAGGCTCGGTGTCGGGTCGACGGCGCCGACCGAGCGTCGCTCGGGGTCGACCAACGCCGGCCGGATGTGGCCGTCCTTGTCGACCAGATAGAGATTGTCGGTGCTGGCCTCGGGGAACGCCATCTTGTCCGATAGCGGCCGGAGCACCCGGCTCACCTGGTTGTAGGGGTAGGACGCGCCCCAGACCATCCACTGGGGCACAGGCCCGTCCGCCATCGGCAGCGGCTCCTCGACCTCGGCCAGGTCGGCACGGACGGTGTCGATGTAGCGCCGGGTGTTGTCGTCGTCGTGCCAGCTCTCGGCGTAGGAGTAGGACGAGAAGAGCCCCAGCGCCGCGGCGACCGCTGTCGCCACCGCGACCCGTCGCGGGTTGTCGAGGAAGGGTGACGTACGCGTCGGGGTGAGCGTCTCCACCGCCCCGCGCAACGGCAGCGTGGCCAGCGCGAGCGCCATCGCGGTGACCGCGATCGTGTCGGTGAGATAACGGTAGGCGAGCGCGATATCGGCGCCGACCCCGCCGGCCCGGATGGCGGTGATCAGGGCGATGTCGATGACGAGGATGCCGCCGACAAGCCACCAGGCCCGCAGCGCGATCGAGCGGGTGCGGGCGAGCTCGAAGGTCAGCAGCGCCAGCACGCCGACGGCCAGGACAGAGACCACCGCGCCGGGCTCGGCCCAGCCTGCCGAGTTGCCCTCGATCCACTTCCAGCGCAGCGGCCCGCCGACCACGCCGGGTGCCCACGACTCCAGCAGGAACCGCTGGGCGACCAGCGCGAACCCGTTGGCATCGGAGCTTCCCGACGCCTTCGACGATCCCGCGCCCAGCGTGAGGTAGGCGATCACGGAGCCGATCGAGACGAACCCGTAGAGGAGCACGCCGGGCAGGTAGCGGCCCATGATCGTCCGCAGCCGGGTCAGGATGTCGCCGGTCGCGAACCAGCCCAGCGCCAGCACGGCGTACGGCCAGAACAGCAGCATCGCCTTCTCGCCGAAGGCGATGGCGGCCAGGGTGATGAGCATCGTCAGCAGGGCCCAGCGGAACCGCCGCGTACGCAGGTAGTTGAGGTGTGCCCACGACCCCCAGAAGATCGCGGCCAGGAACGGCAGCTGGGTGATCCCGGGACCCCAGGACAGGAACGCCGGCAGGCTGATCGAGCTGAACAGGAACAGCGCCAGCGGCGGCAGGATCCCGCGCCGCTTCCCGAACGCGGAGCAGAGGAAGACCAGCGCGCCCAGGTTCGCGATCGCCTGCAGCACGAGGAGCTCGACGGCCGGGTACGCCCAGGTGTAGGGGTCGAGGCCGAAGTTGTAGGACGTCAGCGCGAACGCCGCCGGCATCAGGTGTCCTGCGAAGCCGTTGAAGAGCAGGTCGGCCGAGAGCCCGTCGGACATCAGCTTCGACATGAAGTTGGCGTCGTCGAAGCGGTACCAGGAGCCGCTCAGCGCCCAGCCGCGGAAGGCGAGCTGGGCGACGATCAGGGCGAGCGCGGCCACGACGACATCTCGGGGAGTCGCCAGGAAGCCGTCGGCAGCGGGCGCGTCAGCTGGCCCGCCGGTGTGCCCGGCAGCTGTGGTGGTGGGATGGGGGGAGGACACGAAGAGGAAGTGTCGCACAGCAGTTTGTGACCCGTTGCACACCTGCCCAGGTATTGCTGCTACGGTTCGCGGATCGAGGGGGGAACTGAGGCCTTGGGAGGGGCAAAAACATGCGAAGAGTGATTGGTTACGTCTTCTTGCTGGTCGGCGCGTTTGCGCTGGTCGCTGCCGCGGTAGCGGGCTTCTGGGGCAGGGACGCCGCGGCGACCGTGCCGCTCAACGTCAACACCACGACCGTCCTGGACGGCACCGCCAGCGGTGCGCTGGCGAAGTCGGATACCCCAGTTCCGGTGAAGTACACCCGGACCACCGAGGCGGCGCCGAAGGAGTCGACCGACGACGTCGTCGTCTTCGTCGAGGCCGGCTGCATCATGATCCAGGAGGGCGACACGCCCGCGTGTGCCCGCGCCGAGGACGACGACCGCGTGGTGACCACCACCGAGCGCGCCTACGCCATGGACCGCAAGAGCTCCGAGGTCGTCGAGGACCAGGCCAAGTACGTCGGTGAGGACCGCGCCGTCGAGGGCATGGCCGGCCTGGCCGGGAAGTTCCCGTTCGACACCGAGCGTCACGACTACGAGTACTGGGACGACACGCTCGGCACGACCGTCATCGCCACCTACGTCGACGACGTCGACGTCAAGGGCGTCAAGACCTACCAGTTCGAGGTCTCCGCCTCCGAGGACGACGCGTCGCTCTCGGCCGGAGAGGACGAGGTCAAGGACACCGAGGACGACATCCGCGGCACGTACGAGGCGACCCAGACGATCTACGTCGAGCCGACCACCGGTTCCTACATCGACCAGGCCGCGACCCAGAAGATGGTCACCAGCACCGGCATGGTGCTGATCGACGCCGAGATGAGCTACTCCGACGAGACCGTCTCCAACAACGCGTCGGACGCCAAGGACAACATCTCCCAGCTCAACCTGATCGGCACCTGGATCCCCGTCGGCGGCCTCGTCGCCGGCCTGATCTTCCTGCTGATCGGCCTGTGGCTGGTCCTGCGCGGTCGCAAGCCCAACGGTGGCGCCCACGCCGCCGCGGACGACCGCACGCTGGTCGACGCCTGAGGCCACCAGATCAACGAACGCGGGCCCGGGAGCTGACAGCTCCCGGGCCCGCGTTCGGCTTCCTGAGCGGGTCTAGCTGCTCGCCAGGTCGGCGCCGAAGATCGCGGTCCCGGGGGTCAACAGCCCCCGGGTGCGCGACCAGCCGCCCCAGACCCGCTCGTGGTCCTCTGGCCACTCGGGCTCGACCAGGTCGGTGATCCGGAACCCGGCGCCGGCCAGCAGCGACACCCAGTCCCCGAGAGTGCGGTGGTGCTCGACGTACGACACCTTGCCGGTCTCGTCGTCGACCTCGACGTAGGGGGTGCGGTCCCAGTAGGACTGGGCGGCGATCAGGCCCTCGGGGCCGGGGTCGTCGGGGAACATCCACCGGGTCGGGTGGGTGATCGAGAACGCGAAGCGGCCGCCGGGCCGCAGGACGCGGGCGGTCTCGTCGAGCGCGTGGGCGATCTCGCTGACGAACTGCAGCGCCCCGAAGGAGCAGAAGACCACGTCGAAGGAGCCGTTGGCGAAGGGCAGGTCGGTCGCGGTGGCCTGTACCGCGGGGACCACGACACCGGTCTGCTCGTCGAGGCGCCGGGAGTGCTGGAGCTGGCGGCCGGACAGGTCCAGCCCGATCGCGCGCCCGCCCTGGGTGTTCACCCATCGGGAGCACTGACAGGCGCCGGAGCCGAGCTCGAGCACGTCCTTGTCGCTGATGTCGCCGAGGATGCCGAGATCGGCCTCGGTCAGACCCTCCGGGCCCCAGACGAAACCGGCCTCACCGAGGAACGGTCCGTGCGTGGCCTGGTACTCGTCGGCGTAGCGGTCCCAGTCGGGGCCGTTCGCGCGGCGCGACTCGGCTTCACCGACCGTACGCCGCTCGGCTCTGACCACTGGGCCGGTTGTTCCGATGGTTTCGATCGCGCCGAAGGGATCGATGGGCGCCTCCGGTCGGACGACCGGGCTGATGGCTTGGTCCACCCCTACAGGGTAGGCCCAGCGGGGTGACGCCGACAGTTGGACGGAGCCTGTGACGGGAGCGTAGGCTAAGAAACTGCGTCTGAAGTCTGCCACGGTCCCAGACCTAGCGGACCTTGGCTTGCTACCTCGGCTGCCGGCTCACACCGGGCGACGAAGCCTGTTGTGCTGGTGCCGGCGAGGGGCTGCTGACCTGAGATTTCAGATGTGTGTGACCCGACGATATCTGTCCACCCAAGGAAACCACCTCCCTTATGACGAGCACGCTCAACATTCCTCTTCCCGATTACGACGCGCCCCAGGTCGCGATCAACGACATCGGGTCGGAAGAGGACTTCCTCGCCGCGATCGACGAGACCATCAAGTACTTCAACGACGGCGACATCGTGGACGGTGTCATCGTCAAGGTCGACCGGGACGAGGTCCTGCTCGACATCGGTTACAAGACCGAAGGTGTCATCCCGTCGCGCGAGCTCTCGATCAAGCACGACGTCGACCCGTCCGAGGTTGTCGAGGTCGGCGACAAGGTCGAGGCCCTGGT
Source organism: Nocardioides sp. NPDC023903 (assembly GCF_040639295.1). Taxonomy (NCBI): domain Bacteria; kingdom Bacillati; phylum Actinomycetota; class Actinomycetes; order Propionibacteriales; family Nocardioidaceae; genus Nocardioides; species Nocardioides sp. NPDC023903. Next base: position 15,382 of record NZ_JBEZZS010000039.1, read on the forward strand.
GCTCCAGAAGGAGGACAAGGAAGGCCGCCTGATCCTGTCCAAGAAGCGCGCGCAGTACGAGCGCGCCTGGGGCACGATCGAGCAGGTCAAGGAGGAGGACGGCGTCGTCGAGGGCGCGGTCATCGAGGTCGTCAAGGGTGGTCTCATCCTGGACATCGGCCTGCGTGGCTTCCTCCCGGCCTCCCTCGTCGAGATGCGTCGCGTTCGCGACCTGCAGCCGTACGTGGGTCAGACCCTCGAGGCCAAGATCATCGAGCTCGACAAGAACCGCAACAACGTGGTCCTGTCGCGCCGTGCCTGGCTCGAGCAGACCCAGTCCGAGGTTCGCCACGGCTTCCTGACCCAGCTCCAGAAGGGTCAGATCCGCAAGGGTGTCGTCTCCTCGATCGTCAACTTCGGTGCGTTCGTGGACCTCGGCGGCGTCGACGGTCTCGTCCACGTCTCGGAGCTCTCCTGGAAGCACATCGACCACCCGTCCGAGGTCGTCACCGTCGGTGACGAGGTCACCGTCGAGGTTCTCGATGTGGACATGGACCGCGAGCGTGTCTCCCTGTCGCTGAAGGCGACGCAGGAGGACCCGTGGCAGCACTTCGCCCGCACCCACCAGATCGGCCAGATCGTCCCGGGTAAGGTCACCAAGCTGGTGCCGTTCGGTTCGTTCGTCCGTGTCGAGGAGGGCATCGAGGGCCTGGTGCACATCTCCGAGCTGGCCGAGCGCCACGTGGAGATCCCCGAGCAGGTCGTCCAGGTCAACGACGACGTCATGGTCAAGATCATCGACATCGACCTCGAGCGTCGTCGCATCTCGCTCTCGCTCAAGCAGGCCAACGAGACGGTCACCTCGACCGACGTCGAGGAGTTCGACCCGACGCTCTACGGCATGCCGGCCAGCTACGACGAGCAGGGCAACTACCTCTACCCCGAGGGCTTCGACCCGGAGACGGGCGAGTGGCTCGAGGGCTACGACGAGCAGCGTGAGAAGTGGGAGCAGCAGTACGCTCAGGCCCACGCTCGCTGGGAGGCCCACATCAAGCAGCAGCAGGAGGCCGCCGAGAAGGCTGCCGAGGCCGGCGAGGCCACCTCCTACTCCTCGGGTGGCTCGGTCGACGAGACCGTCTCCGAGGACGAGGGCGGCTCGCTCGCCTCCGACGAGGCGCTGCAGGCTCTCCGCGAGAAGCTGACCGGCGGTCAGTGAAACGGTGAGCTGAGGCTCTGAAACGCCGAAGACCCGGTCCCCATCGTGGGGCCGGGTCTTCGGCATCTTCAGGTGCACTCATCCGGGTGCCCGTCTCTCAGTGCCAGCGGACTGCGGGGAGGAAGTCGGGGTCGGAGGCGTGGGACCGCGGGGCGGCCTTGGGGCGGTCGTGGCGTACGGCCGAGATGGTGGCGTAGGCGGCGACGGCGAGCAGGACGATGAGGGCGAGGAGTGCTGTGTTCATGGCAGCAATTCTCCGCTCTAGGAGATCCTGCCACATTGGCAGAAATACCTAATTGCGCGATTTCCTGCCAAATGGCACCCTTCTGAGGTGCTTAGGAACGTGGCTGCGGTGATCTGGGACGGTGTCGCCCCCTTCGAGTTCGGGGTCGTGTGCGAGGCGTTCGGGCTGGACCGCAGCGACGACGGGGTGCCGTTGCTCGAGTTCGGCGTCTGCTCGCTCGAGCCCGGCCTGGTGCGCTCCAGCCTCGGCTTCAGGATCGAGGCTCCGTTCGGTCTCGAGCGCGCCGACCAGGCTGATCTCGTGTGCGTGCCGGCCATGCGCAGGGGAGACCCGGTGCCGCCGCGCGTGGCAGATACGCTGCTGCGCGCCTATGACCGTGGCGCGCGGATCCTGACGGTCTGCGGCGGCGCGTTCGCGCTGGGAGCGGCCGGCCTGCTTGACGGGCTTGAATGCACCACCCACTGGAAGTACACCGACGAGCTCGCCGCCAGGTTCCCCGAGGCGAAGGTGGTGCCGGAGGTGCTCTACGTCGACACCGGCCAGATCATCACCAGCGCCGGCACCGCGGCCGGGCTGGACGCCTGCCTGCACATCTGGCGCCAGGAGTACGGCGCCGCGGTCGCCTCCGCGGTGGCCCGGCGCATGGTCGTCCCGCCGCAGCGCGACGGGGGACAGGCGCAGTTCATCTCCCGCCCCGTGCCCGAGCCCGATGCGGAGACCCTGGGTCCCCTGCTGGCCTGGATCACGGCCCATCTCCACGAGGAGCTCGACGTGGACTCCCTGGCCCGGCAGGTGCTGATGTCACCGCGTACGTTCGCCCGTAGGTTCCGCGCCGAGACCGGAGCGACGCCCTACGCCTGGATCACCGCCCAGCGGGTGCGCCGGGCCGAGGAGCTGCTGGAGCGCACCGACCGGTCGGTGGAGTGGATCGCGGGCGAGGTCGGCTTCGGCAACGCCGCCGCCCTGCGCCACCACTTCACCCGGGTGCGGGGGCTCTCCCCGCAGGCCTACCGGCGCCGGTTCGCCTGCAGCGACAGCCTCGACTCGGCCATGCCCGCCTAGGCGCCGTCAGGTGCCGACAGCGTCCCCATTAGGTTGGGGCCCATGCGCGTAGGACTCACCGGCGGGATCGCCTCGGGGAAGAGCACGGTGTCGGAGCTGCTGGCCGGGTTCGGGGCGGTGATCGTGGACTCGGACAAGATCGCCCGGGAGGTCGTCGAGCCGGGCACGCCGGGGCTCGCCCAGGTCGTGGCGGAGTTCGGGCCGTCGGTGCTGACCGAGTCCGGTGCGCTCGACCGGGCCAAGGTGGGGGAGATCGTCTTCGCCGACGAGGGCGCCCGCGCGCGGCTCAACGCGATCGTGCACCCGTTGGTCGGGGCGCTCTCGACTGAGCTCGAGGAGGCAGGGCGGGCGGCCGGGAAGCTGGTCGTCAACGACATCCCGCTGCTGGTCGAGGTCGGCTACGCGCCCTTCTTCGACGAGGTGATCGTCGTCGACGTGCCCGTCGAGACGCAGGTCGAGCGGGCGATCGCGCGCGGGATGACCGAGATCGACGCCCGCGCCCGCATCGCCGCGCAGGCCAGTCGCGAGGAGCGGCTCGCCGCGGCGACGTACGTCATCGACAACACCGGCTCCCTCGACGACCTGCGCAAGCGGGTCCGGGAGATCTACGACGCCCTCGCCGGAACGCGGTAATAGATGGGTGTTGCTGACATACTCGGCCGCGTGACTGGGGGCAAGCACACCGATTCAGAGGATCAGCAGCGTCGTCCGAGGCGTTGGCTGCGACCGGTGATCGCGGGGGCCGTGCTGGCCCTGGCGGCCGGGGCGGGCGCGGCGGCGGTGACCGTCGGAATGCCGACGAGGGTCGAGGACGAGCCGAACAGGCCGGCCAATGCCACCACGAAGACCGACCCGAAGAAGGACACGACGCCGCTGGCCTGGGGTCCGACGCGCGGAGAGCTGGCGACGGCCCGCGAGCTGGTGGCGGGCTGGGACGAGGAGCAGCTCGCCGGACAGGTGATCGTCGGCCGCTACCACGGCACCGATCCGGCCAAGGCCGCCAAGATGGTGCGCAAGCTCCACCTCGCCGGGGTCAGCGTGACCGGCGAGAACGTCGTCGACGAGGCTCAGGTACGCGAGACAACCGCCGCGGTCTCCCGCGCGGTGGCGGCCGATGGCCGCTCGTTCCCCGCGGTGATCGGCGTCGACCAGGAGGGTGGCGTCGTCTCCCACCTGCGCGGTGTGGCCACCGAGTTCCCGGAGTTCGCCCGGACGGGTGACGCCATCGAGGCGAAGCCGCGCAAGGGAGTCACGGTGACGACCGAGGCGGCGCGGACGACGGCGCTCGAGCTGCGCGACCTGGGCTTCACCTGGGCGTTCGCCCCGGTTGCCGACGTGACCGTGGGCGCGGCCGATCCGACGATCGGCTCGCGTTCCCCGAGCGAGGACCCGAGGATCGCCGCGACGGCGGTCTCCGCGGCCGTACAGGGCTACAACGCCGCCGGTCTGGTCTCCACCACCAAGCACTTCCCGGGCCACGGCGCGGTCACCGGTGACACCCACCTCGGGCTCCAGGAGCTCGACTTCGGGAAGAAGAAGCTCCAGCGCCGCGACCTGGTGCCGTTCGACGCCGCGGTGGATGCCGGGGCTCCGTCCGTCATGATCAGCCACGTCGACGTCAAGGCCGTGGCCCCCGGGAAGCCGGCCAGCATGGCGGCCCCCATCTACGACCTGCTCCGTGACGACCTCGGCTTCGACGGCATCGCCGTCACCGACTCGCTGGGCATGGGCGCGGTCACGACCACCACCAAGAAGCCCTCGGTGGCCGCCCTCGAGGCCGGCGCCGACCTCCTGCTGATGCCGGCTAACTCCAAGGCCGCCCACCGCAGCGTCGTCAAGGCCATGCGCTCCGGCCGCCTCGACCGCTCTGTTGTCGAGGGCGCCGCCGCCAAGGTCGTCGCCATGCAGCTGTGGCAGCAGCGCACCGCCGGCGCGGTGCCGGTTCCCGGTGACGTACGCGAGCAGGCCGAGCGGGCCTCCACGGCTCTCTCCGAGGCCGCCTCGCAAGGCTGACCCTTCGCTGCGCCTGTTCATGGCACCATCGACGCATGAGCCTCGTGCTTCACGTCGACCTGGACCAGTTCATCGCGGCGGTGGAGGTGCTACGCCGGCCAGAGCTCACCGGTCAACCGGTGATCGTCGGTGGACGAGGAGACCCGACCGAGCGGGCGGTGGTCTCGACGGCCTCGTATGAGGCTCGAGCGCACGGCGTCGGTTCGGGGATGCCGCTGCGGCTGGCGGTGCGGAAGTGTCCCGACGCGGTCCTCCTGCCGGTCGACCACGTGGCTTACGACGAGGCCTCCGCGGGCGTCATGGACACGCTTCGATCGCTGGAGTGGGGCGGCGTACCAGTCCTGGTCGAGGTCCTCGGCTGGGACGAGGCGTTCCTCGGGCCCGGCCCCGACCACGGTGACCTCGGCGATCCGGCGGCCTTCGCCCAGGACGTACGCGACGTGGTGCTCGAACGCACCCGGCTGCGCAGCGGCGTCGGTGTCGGCGACAACAAGCTGCAGGCGAAGCTCGCCACCGGGTTCGCCAAGCAGCGGGTCGATGGTGCCCTCGCGCGTGAGGCCGGTGCGGGTGGCCATGAGCCCGGTCCGGGCGGGCAGCTGCGGGGGACCGGCGTATACCGAATCAGCCACGACACCTGGGATGCCGAGATGGGCCACCGACCGACCGATGCGCTGTGGGGGATCGGGGCGAAGACCGCCAAGCGGCTCGCCGGCCTCGGGATCGAGACGGTCGCCGAGCTGGGAGCGGCCTCGGCGGAGCGTCTCGCGGCCGAGATCGGCCCCACCACAGGCCCCTGGCTGCGCCGTCTGGGCCGTGGCGCGGACACCAGCCCCGTCGACCCCTCGCCGTGGGTCGCGCGCGGCCACGGCCACGAGGAGACCTTCCAGCAGGACCTCGTCGAGTGGCCCGACATCGTCGCCGCGACCCGCCGCCTGTGCGCCGAGTGCCTCGCGGACGTGGTGAAGGAGGGACGCCCGGTGACCAGGGTCGAGATCAAGGTGCGGCTCAAGCCGTTCTTCACCGTCACCCGCGGCCACAAGCTCCCCGAGCCCACCCTCGACCCCGATCGCCTCGCCGACGAGGCTGAGGCGCTCTTGGAGCGGGTCGAGAAGGACCGCCCGGTCCGCCTGATCGGCGTACGCCTGGAGATGGCCCCGCCGCCGGGCGGCTACTGACCGCCAACCTGGCTGAGGCTCGACACAAAGACTCGGCGCCCCCGAAGGGGCGCCGAGTCAATGGTGTTGTCAGGCCGCGAGGTCGGGGTCTGCGAAGCGGCGCAGCTTCTGTAGGGCCTCGCGCTCGAGCTGGCGTACGCGCTCGGCGGAGATGCCGTGCTTGACACCGATGTCGGCGAGCTTGTGCTGACGGCCGTCGGTGAGGCCGTAGCGGGAGCGGACGATGTCGGCGGAACGCTCGTCGAGCTGGCCGACCAGCGAGTTGAGCCGCTCGCGCGACTCGACGTCGATGACGTCCATGTCGGGCGACGGTGAGGACTCCTGCGCCATCAGGTCACCCAGCGAGGTGTCGCCGTCCTCGTCGATCGGCGTGTCCAGCGAGACGTGGTCACGACCCCAGGAGAGCAGGTCGAGGACGCGGTCGATGTCCATTCCGAGCTCGCCGGCGATCTCCTCCGGTTCCGGGTCACGGCCGAGCTGCCGCTCCAGGGTGCGGCGGGCGCCGCCGACCTGGTTGAGCTCCTCGACGACGTGGACGGGGAGCCGGACCACACGCGCCTGCTGGGCGATGCCACGGGTGATCGCCTGGCGCACCCACCACGTCGCGTACGTGGAGAACTTGTAGCCCTTGGTGTAGTCGAACTTCTCAACGGCCCGGATCAGGCCGGTATTTCCTTCCTGGATCAGGTCGAGCATCGGCATCTGCGCGCGGCCGTACTTGCGCGCGATGGACACCACCAGTCGCAGGTTGGCGTTGATGAACTGACGGGTGGCGCGGTGGCCTTCCTCGGCCAGCCATTCCAGCTCGGCTCGGGTGGCTCCACCGGGTGCCTTCTTGCGGCCGACCCGGCCCTCGGCAAGCAGATGCTCGGCCATCAGGCCGGCCTCGATCGCCTTGGACAGCTCAACCTCTTTGGCGGCATCCAGGAGCTCGTTGCGGGCGATCTCGTCGAGATACAGCCCGACGCTGTCTCGCCCCTCGATCTCTCGGGTGGCGGTTGCGGTGCGTGTCGCCATGGGAACCTCCTCACGGTGAGGTTTGTGGCCTCACGGTGGTTTCAACGCTTCGCCCCTCCCAGGTGTTCCCTGGTAGAGCGCCTTGTCATCGAATCCGTTTTCGATCTCTTGTCCGGTTCGACGTACGCGGCAGGCGATAAGTTGCATCGCGAGGTGAATCTCAGGGGTTTCTCATGGAGTACCCCGAGATGCCCACAGATATGCCCTACGAAGAGGTCACCTGGTCGATCATCCAGGCAAGGCTGAACGCCCGGTCCTCCCACGCCTTGTAGCGCCCCGAGACTCCGCCGTGTCCGGCCGCCATCTCCGTCTTCAGCAGTACGTCACCAGGATTCTCTGCCGTCGCGCGCAGCTTCGCGACCCATTTCGCGGGCTCGACGTAGAGCACCCGGGTGTCGTTGATGCTGGTCTCGGCCAGGATCGGCGGGTAGTGCTGCTTGGCGACGTTCGTGTAGGGGTCGTAGGAGGACATGTAGTCGTACGTCTCCCTGTCGGCCTCCGGGTTGCCCCATTCGTCGTACTCGGTGACGGTCAGCGGCAGCGTCGCGTCGAGCATCGTGGTCAGCGCGTCCACGAACGGCACCGCGGCCACGACCGCGCCCACAGCGTCGGGCGCCTGGTTGGCGACCGCGCCCATCAGCAGCCCTCCTGCGCTGCCGCCCTCGGCGATGATCTTGCTGGGCGTCGACCAGCCCGACTCGGCGAGGTGGCGCGCGCAGGCGATGTAGTCGGAGAAGGTGTTCTGCTTCTTCAGCATCTTGCCGTCGTCGTACCAGGCCCGGCCCATCTCGCCGCCCCCGCGGATGTGGGCGATCGCGAACCCGATCCCACGGTCCAGCAGGCTCAGCCGGGCGATGGAGAAGTAGGGGTCCATGCTGGCCTCGTAGGAGCCGTAGGCGTAGAGCAGCACCGGGATCGGGCCCGTCTCGTGGAGCCCCTTCTTCGCCACGATCGAGATCGGCACCCGTACGCCGTCCTCGGCCGTCGCCCAGAGCCGGTGCTCCTCGTAGTCGTCGCGGTCGTAGCCACCGAGCACCGGGGCCTGCTTGAGCAGGGTCAGCTCGCGGCTGCGTACGTCGTAGTCGTAGACCGATGCCGGGGTGCGCATCGTGGTGTAGCCGAGTCGCACGACCGGGGAATCGAAGGTGGGGTTGGAACCGGAGCCGATGGTGTAGAGCTCGTCGTCGAACTTCACCAGGTAGTCGTCGGCGACACCGTTCTCGCCGAGCTCCAGGATGCGGAGCTGGGTCAGGCCCTCGCTGCGCTGGTGGATGACCAGGTGGCCGGCGAAGGCGTCGACGTCCTCCAGACGTACGCCCTGGGTGTGGGGGAGGAGCGGCTGCCACTCGGTCCGCGGGGTCGGGGCGATCGGCGCGGTGGCGATCTCGAAGTCGGGGCCCGAGGCGTTGTGGGTGACCAGGAAGACGTCCTCACCGGCGATGGTGGCGTGCTCCACGGAGTACTCGACGCCTTCCTCGCGGGCGGCGAAGACCTGCCAGCCGGCGTCGGGGTCGTCGAAGTCGAGGAAGCGGTATTCGGCGGTGATCTTCGCGGCGGTGCCGATGAACATGAACCGGTCGGACTTGGTCCGCCCCACACCGACCCAGAACCGGTCGTCGGTCTCGTGGAAGACGAGCTCGTCCTCGTCCTGGGTGGTGCCGAGGCGGTGGCACCAGATCTTGTCGGCACGCCAGGACTCGTCGGCGGTGGTGTAGTAGAGCGCCGAGGAGTCGCGGTCCCAGGTGGCGCCGCCGTGGACGTTGGTGAGCTCGTCGTCGAGCAGCTCGCCGGTGGTGAGGTCCTTGACGCGCACGGTGTAGCGCTCGTCGCCAGCGACGTCGGTCGCGTAGGCGAGCAGGGTGGTCGACGGGCTGACGGAGGAGCCGCCGAGGCTGAAGAAGTCATGGCCCTCGGCGAGCGCGTCGAGGTCGAGCAGCACCTCCTCGCCGGGGAGCGCGGGCTGGTCGTGGGTGACGTCGGCCGGGGTCGGCGGGGTCCAGTCGTCGGGGTCGGCGGCCTTCACCCGGCAGCTCGCGCCGTACTGCTTCCCCTCGAAGCTGCGGCCGTAGTACCAGTAGCCGCGCGAGCGCGTCGGGACGCTCAGATCGGTCTCGAGAGTGCGCGCCTTGATCTCCTCGAAGATCTGCGTGCGCAGGTCGGCGAGATGGTCGGTCTGTGCCTTGGTGTAGGCGTTCTCGGCCTCGATGTAGGCGATGACCTCGGGGTTCTCCTTCTCCCGGAGCCACTCGTAGTCATCGGCCCGGGTCAGGCCGTGGAACTGCTTGGACGAGGGCTTCTTGGGGGCGATCGGCCAGGGCGTCGAGGGGAGGTCGGCAGACATGAACGAGACCCTATCTCCGCCACCCTCGCAGCCCGGACCACGGGACCGGCGCGCCGGGTCCATCGCGTCGCGCTATCGCACATCTTGGTCGTCTGGCGCGATAATGCACCCGTCCGCTGCGACAGCGAGATCGAGCCCGGGGGAGGGGGCTCAGGACTCGCTGAACGGCTGCAGGTCGGGGTCGTCGACGGCGTAGGACCGCACTGGACCGGCGGGAGTCTCGGCGGTCTCGAAGCGCACGGTCACGACGCCTCGTCCCGATCCCCAGACCCAGCCGCGGCCCATCTCGGCGTGGACGACGTCCATCCCGGCCGCCCAGGTCGGTCGGCGCACCGGCTCGGGGAGGGGGAGGTCGGGCTCGGCGTCCTCGTCGCTGTCGTCGCCGAAGAGGTCCTCCTGGATCCAGTCGGCGAGCCCGGAGACGCCGACCCCGAGAAGGCGTACGCCTCCGGCCGTCTCGCCCGCGGTGAAGAGCTCACCGAGCAGGGTCCTGGCGAGGCGGGCGATGGTGCCGGCCTGGTCGGTCGGGGCCGGCAGCGTTGCGGAGCGGTTGATCGTGGTGAAGTCGTAGAGCCGGACCTTGATCGTGATCGTGCGGCCCGAGAGCCCGTTCTTCTTCAGTCGGGCGGCGACCTCGCCGGACTGCCGGGTGAGGATCTGCTCCATGAGCGGCCGGTCGGTCAGGTCGGTGTCGTAGGTGCCCTCCACGCTGACCGACTTGGTCTCGCGCTCGGGCTCGACGCGCCGGTCGTCCTGGGCTCTGGCCAGCTTGTAGAGGTTGGTGCCGTGGGACTTGCCCACGAGGCGTACGAGCTCCTCGACGCTGACCTGCTCCAGGTCGGCCACCGTGTGGATGCCCGCGCGGCGCAGGCGCTCGGCGGTGGCGGGGCCGACGCCGGGGATCACCTTCACGTTCATCGGGCGAAGCAGGTCGAGCTCGGTGCCGGGCGGCACCACGACCAGACCGTCGGGCTTGTCGAGGTCGCTGGCGATCTTCGCGATGAACTTCGAGCTGGCCAGGCCGACGCTCGCGCTCAGTCCGCCGGTGACCTCGGCGACCTCCGCGCGGATCCGGGAGGCGGTCTCGGTGACGGTCTCGACCTCGAGGTCGGGGAGGTCGGCAGCGGCGAGGTCGACGAAGGCCTCGTCGAGCGAGAGCGGCTCGACCAGCGGCGACAGGTCGCGCAGGATGCCGAAGACCTGCTCGCTGACCTTCTTATAGGCATGGAAGCGCGGGTAGAGGAAGGCGGCGTGCCCGCACAGGGCGCGGGCCTCGCGGGTCGACATCGCCGAGCGGACGCCGAAGGTCCTGGCCTCGTAGGAGGCGGTGCTGACCACGCCGCGTCCGCCGATGCCGCCCACGACCACAGGCTTGCCGCGCAGGGACGGCTTGTCGCGCTGCTCGACCGAGGCGAAGAACGCGTCGAGGTCGAGGTGCATCACCGACGCCTGCGCTCTCATGGTGGCAACCTATCTGGCAGCGGGGACACTCTGTCGCGGGCCGCTGACCATCCACAGGTGAGGTTGGGGAGGAGGTTGTCCACAGGCACGGTTATTGGCGCGGAAACTGTCGTTGGGTCGCGGGGATCGTGGTCCGCATGACCACGAAACTCTCCATCGCCCGTCCCGAGGACGTCCTGGCGGCAGTCCCCGTCCTGCTCGGCTTCCAACCCGAGAAGTCGATCGTCATGCTGACCTTCGGCGGTGAGCATCAGGTCCACGACAGGATCGACCTGCCTCCGCCGGACGAGGTCGAGGACTGCCTGGACAGCCTGCTCCTGCCCGCCGTCCGCCACCAGGTGCATGGCGTCCTGCTCGTCCTCTACGACAGTGGCCCGCGCTTCGGGGTGAAGATCGCCCGCCGCCTCGCCGAGCGGCTCGCCGAGTGCGAGATCGACCTGATCGGGTGTCTGCGGGTGCAAGACGGCCGGTGGTTCGACCCGCTCGGGTTCCACGGCGTTCCCGACGAAGGCGTGCCCTTCGACGTCGGCGCGCATCCGTTCCGCGCCCAGGCGGTCTACGACGGACATCTGGTGCGCCGTTCGCGCACCGAGCTGGCCGCCTCGATCGCCGCGGTGCCCGCGGCCGTCGCCGAGACCGAGGCTGCGCTGGAGCAAGCGTCGTCGATGAAGATCTACGAGGTCGGCCGGCTGGTCGACGACGCGGTGGCCGGGACCGTGCTGTCGGCCGGCCAGATCGCCTCCCTGCTGCTCGCGCTGCGCGACCCGCAGCGGCGCGACGCCGCCTGGGGCGGGATGACCCGGGAGGAGGCCAGGGCCCACGTGCGGCTGTGGACCGATGTCGTACGCCGCAGCCCCGACGACCACGTCGCCCACCCGGCAGCGGTGCTGGCCTTCGCCGCCTGGCTGGGTGGCGACGGCGCGCTCGCCTGGTGCGCCCTCGACCGGTGCTTCGCGAGCGAGCGTCACCACGGCCTCGGGGTGCTGGTCGCGCAGATGCTCGAGGGCGCCGTTCCTCCTACGGCCTGGGAGGAGGCGCAGTCGGATCGGCCCGCCTAGGGCGTGTCTCCCAAATCCACGCCCGCTACGCGACGTTTCGCATCCGATCTGGCTGCGTTGGCGCCGCTCGACAGCCTCCAGGATGCCTTCGCAGCGCCGCCTTGCCAGATCGGCCCGAAAACGCCGCTCGCGGCCGCCGTGTCTTTAGGAGACGCGCCCTAGTCGTTGCGGTAGCGCAGCCGCTTCCACCGCCGACTCAGCCCCGAGCGCGGGTCGACCCACGCGTTGCGGGTCACCACGACGTACGTCAGGGGCGCGCCGATCTCCCGGAACGCAGCCCGGGCAGCGGCGAGCCAGCGGAGGTCGACGTCCTCGACCTCCAGGCCGCTGGTGCGGGTCAGCCACACGATCGGGTCGGGCACGCCGACCCGGCGGCGCATGCTGTGGATGATGTCGGTGCGCAGCCAGTGATCGGTGGGCTCGTCCTCGCGATGCGCGTGGGCGACCTCCTTACCGCCGGGGATACCGAGATGGACGAGCGCCAGGAACGAGCGCCGATGCTCGGTGGCGGTGTGGTCGAGCACAGCACGTCTCAGCCGCTTCTCGAGCACTGGCGAGAGCGGCTCGTGCAGCCCTTCGACGGTCGTCTCGGGCAGAGTGGGCATGGAGGCCATGGGCCTAGCGTGCAACGGATGCCGGAATCCTGCGACCGGCTTTCCACAGGGCTCGGCCGGTCAGGTCGTAGGCGACGCACGTCCGGCGAACACATCGCGATGCCCGCGGGCGGTGTCCATGTACTCCCGGACTCGGTGGATGAGCCCGTCTCGCAACTCGAACACGAAGCAGTAGTCGTTGGTGTAGGAGTTTCCGTTCGCCAGGGTCGCGCTCATCGTCTCCTCCACGATCACCCGGTTGCCATCGGCGTAGAAGCCTCGGAAATCCACCGCGACGTCGCGCACGAACAGCCGCCCGAAGTCGTGGGCGAGAAAATGCGTGATCGCGTCTCTGCCGACCATGTGGCTCGGCGCAGCGAGAGCGACTGCCGTGGCGTTTCCCGCCGGGGCAAGCCATTCCGCATCCGAGGTGAAGAACGGTGCGATCTCCGCGGCGTCATGGCTCGCGAACGCCCGCCAAGCTGCTTTGACCCTGTCCCGATTCTCTGTCACTGCGCGAGCCTAGCGTCCATCCTCCTGACGTGACTGGCGGAGAACGGACATGGTCATCCCCGTCGCCCGGGTTCTCCGACCGCGCGTCGTGTCGCGAGATGAGGCAGGATGTCCCTTATGCCTTCTCTCCACATCACCGGCGACGAGGCCGCCGACAAGCTGCTCTCCGAGGATCCGTTCGCGCTGCTGCTGGGCATGGCCCTGGATCAGCAGTATCGGATGGAGGATGCGTTCAAGGGAGGTCACAAGCTGGTGACCCGCCTCGGTCATCTGGATCCCGCCAAGATCGCCGAGATGGACCCCGAGGAGTTCAAGACGATCGCCTCGACGCCGCCGGCGATCCACCGGTTCCCCGGCTCGATGTCGGGGAAGGTGCAGGGGATCGCGACGATCGTCACCAACGAGTACGGCGGCGACGTCACCCGGCTGTGGACCGAGGCGACCAGCGGCAAGGACCTGCTCAAGCGGATCCAGGCGCTCCCGGGCTTCGGGAAGCAGAAGGCGCAGATCTTCGTCTCGCTGCTGGCCAAGCAGCTGGGGGTGCAACCCGATGGCTGGCAGGAGGCCGTCGGTGACTACGCGCTCGATGGTTACCGTTCTGTGGCTGACGTCGTCGACGTTGCGTCGTTGCAGAAGGTACGTGACTACAAACAGCAGAAGAAGGCCGCAGCCAAAGCAGCCGGATGAGTTGCTGGGGGACATGATGCCCCGGATGGGGAATGTTCACCACCACCGTGGCAGAATGAATCTGCGGCTCTTGACGACCCCGGGCCCTGCCGCGCCCAAACTCAGTTTTTGATAAGTCTCGACCAAGTTCGACGGAGAGGTGTTCGTGTCCTCGAACGCGCGCAAGATACCCGCTGAGGTACTCGCCCACCCTGCCGTGAAGGCACTGATCGACCAGGCCAAGCCAACCGGACGGGTCAGTCCCGACCAGGTCCGTCAGGCCAGCGAGGATGCCGCGGTCGAGCCCAGGCATCTGAAGGCACTGCTCGGTCACCTGAGCACGCTCGGCATCTCGGTGGACCTCGGTACGGCTGTCACCGGCCGTGCTGCGGCGGCGACGACCTCGACCCGCAAGACGACCACGGCCAAGGCGCCGGCGAAGAAGGCTGCCGCCAAGAAGGCGGCGGCTGAGCCCGCGAAGCCGGCCACCGAGGTCGCGGCGAAGAAGGCCGACGAGCCCGAGCCGAAGAAGACGACCGAGATCGACGAGGACGGCGAGGAGATCGTCCTCGAGGACGTCGAGGTCGATGTCGACGACATCGAGGTCGACGACTCGGACAACGACACCGAGGACGAGACCCCGGTCGTCAAGCTCGGCCCCGACGGCAAGAAGGTCCTGCCCGACATCCCGGACGAGCAGTTCGAGAAGGACGTCGCCGCCGATCCCACGATCAAGGAGGACGAGAAGGAGGCCTCGAAGCAGAGCTTCGTCGTCTCGACCTCCGATGACACCGACGAGCCCGAGCAGACCGTCATGGTCGCCGGCGCGACCGCCGACCCGGTCAAGGACTACCTCAAGCAGATCGGCAAGGTCCCGCTGCTCAACGCCGAGATGGAGGTCGAGCTCGCCAAGCGGATCGAGGCCGGTCTCTTCGCGGAGGAGAAGCTCGGCAAGGGCGGCAAGATCACCCCGAAGATCCTCGACGAGCTCGAGTGGATCGCCGAGGACGGCAAGCGCGCCAAGAACCACCTGCTCGAGGCCAACCTCCGTCTGGTCGTCTCGCTGGCCAAGCGCTACACCGGCCGCGGCATGCTCTTCCTCGACCTGATCCAGGAGGGCAACCTGGGTCTGATCCGTGCGGTCGAGAAGTTCGACTACACCAAGGGCTACAAGTTCTCGACGTACGCCACCTGGTGGATCCGTCAGGCGATCACCCGCGCCATGGCCGACCAGGCCCGCACCATCCGTATCCCGGTGCACATGGTCGAGGTCATCAACAAGCTTGCGCGCGTCCAGCGCCAGATGCTCCAGGACCTGGGCCGCGAGCCCACCCCGGAGGAGCTGGCCAAGGAGCTCGACATGACCCCGGAGAAGGTCATCGAGGTCCAGAAGTACGGCCGCGAGCCGATCTCGCTCCACACCCCGCTGGGTGAGGACGGCGACTCCGAGTTCGGCGACCTGATCGAGGACTCCGAGGCGATCGTCCCGGCCGACGCGGTCTCCTTCACGCTCCTCCAGGAGCAGCTGCACGCGGTGCTCGACACCCTCTCGGAGCGTGAGGCCGGCGTCGTGAGCATGCGCTTCGGCCTGACCGACGGTCAGCCGAAGACTTTAGACGAGATCGGCAAGGTCTACGGGGTCACCCGCGAGCGCATCCGTCAGATCGAGTCCAAGACGATGTCGAAGCTGCGACACCCGTCCCGTTCGCAGGTTCTGCGCGACTATCTCGACTGATTCTGGCTAAGATCACCTCGAACGCCTTCCCGGACTTCTGGGAGGGCGTTCGCCATTTCCGCAGACTCGCCCGCCACAACTGCGGATTCGGCTAGGTTGCACGGGTCGGTTTGTCCGCGTCCCGGGAGGTCTTCTCGTGCCTTTGCGTCTCTCACGTCCACACCGGCCCGCCCTGGCCGCGGCCGGAGCGCTGCTCGGCGGCCTGCTCGTCGCGGTGCCGATCACGGCGGTTGCCTCCGCTTCTGAACCCGACTGGAACGCCTGCCTGGAGGGCACAACCGACCGACAGGACGTCTTCGAGCGAGCAGCCGAGACCAGCGGGGTGCCGGCCGAGGTGCTGCTCGCGGTCTCCTACATGGAGTCGCGCTGGGATGCCCACGGGGAGGCGCCGAGCACGTCTGGCGGTTACGGGCCGATGCACTTGACCGACCTGCCGGCGCTGGCGAAGGACACCGAGGCGCATCCCGACCCTCTCGGCAAGGGCGACGGCTCCAACCAGATCCGCACCACGCGCCAGCGCGAGGAGGCGGTCAGGCTGGGAGAGGTCGAGACGCTGCGTACGGCCAATGACATCACCGGGATCCCGGTCGCCGAACTGCGCGAGGACGCGGTCGCCAACATCTGCGGTGGCGCGGCGGTGCTCGCCGACTACCAGGAGGCCGCGGGCGGGGCCGAGAGCCTGGCGGACTGGAGTGCGGCGGTCGGCCGTTACAGCGGGGCCGCCTACGAGGCGACCGCGCTCAAGTTCGCCCGGCAGGTGTTCGCGACGCTGAGCGCGGGGGAGTCGCGTACGACCAACGACGGCCACCAGGTCACCCTGGCCGCGAAGCCGGTCGCTGCCAGCGAGGAGGCGATCGGACGGCTCGACCTCGCCGCCTCGTCGACGTCGGAGACGGTCGAATGTCCGGCGGTGCTCGGCTGTGAGTCGCTGCCAGCACCGTACGAGCAGACCGGTGACACGATCGGCGACTACGGCAACCACGACCTCGCCAGCCGGCCCGAGGAGGGTTCGGTCGACTACATCGTCATCCACGACACCGAGACCTCCTACGACGGCACCGTGAGGCTGGTCCAGGACCCGACCTACCTCGGCTGGCACTACACACTGCGCTCGGTCGACGGCCACGTCGCCCACCACATCCCAGGCAAGGACGTCGGCTGGCACGCCGGCAACTGGTACGTCAACAGCCACTCGATCGGGCTGGAGCACGAGGGGTACGCCGCTAACGGAGCCTGGTACACCGAGGCGATGTACCAGACCTCGGCCGCCCTGGTCGGCTACCTGGCCCAGAGCTACGGGATCCCGCTGGACCGGGCCCACATCATCGGCCACGACCAGGTCCAGGGCGTCGCGCCGGCCAACGTCGCCGGGATGCACTGGGACCCGGGCCCCTACTGGGACTGGAGCCACTACTTCGACCTGCTGCGGTCGCCGATCAAGGCCGACCGGAAGTCGCGCAGCGAGATCTGGACGGTCAACCCCGACTTCGACACCAACACCGGCAACGTGATGACCGGCTGCACCGAGGCGGGCGTCCCGTGCCCGAGCGACCGCGGGACCAACTTCGTCAACGTCTACTCCAAGCCCTCCACCGACGCTCCGCTGCTTCCGGACACCGTCGTCGGCGGCTCCGCCAAGGTCTCCAACTGGGGCCCGCGCCTGGCGGCCGGGCAAAAGGTCGTCGTCAACGACCGGACCCGCCCGACGTGGTGGGGTGTCTGGTTCGGCGGCAAGCAGGGCTGGATCCAGAACCCCGGCGACGTACTCCTGCCATCCGACGGAAAGATCGTCACCCCGAAGGCCGGCACCACCGCGAAGATCTACGGCACCGCCTATCCCGCGAAGGCCAGCGACTACCCCGACGGGGTCACGCCGAGGACGATCGCGCCGCTGCAGTACACCATCCCCGCAGGTCAGAAGTACGTCCTGGCTGACCCGACAGTGCCGACCGACTACTACAAGGCGGTCAACTTCAACTGCGCCACCGTCGACGGCGTCCCCGACTGCATCGTGATCACCGGCGGTACGACCTACTACCAGATCTGGTTCAACCACCGGATCGCGTACGTCATGGCCGACGACGTGACGGTCACCGACGGCTGACCGACCGCAGCCGAGACCGCAGAACTCGAGGATCACTTCTGCGGCAAACTGCTCGGTCTGCCGATGGGCGTGGATGTCTGCTACACCAACCACGCCGAGGCCGACCAGGACGACATGGACACGCTGCTCACCCTGTTGGGCGCGGCCGGTTGCGCTTTCGTCATCGCGGTGCCCGGCGCCGACGACGTGATGCTCGGCTACCAGAGCCTCAGCTTCCACGACGCCCTCTACGCCCGCCAGGTCCTGAACCTGCGCCCCGCACCGGAATTCGAGACCTGGCTCTCGGGCCTGGGCATGCTCGACGCGAACGGCCGTGTGCGACAGGTGGAACCGCTGTCCTCGCCTCTACGCGCGCTGACGGCCACGAGATGATCGCGGACGAGCCGCGCCAGGCCGCACCCCAGGACTGTTCACCGGCCCTGGAACCGAACGCCGATGGACGACACCCTCATGATCTCGCCTACCGGAACCGGGAGCCACAGATGCCGATGGACGACTCAGCGATGTCACACGATCCAGCGGACGCCCCGCTCTCCGCGGACTCCGCGGCACCTCTCGCCGACGAACCATCCGAATCCGCTGTAGCCGAGGACTTCTGGGGAGCGCTGCGGGGTAGCACGCAAGCCAGGATCGGACTGGGCCGGACCGGCGACGCGTTGCCGACGACAGACGTCCTCGCCTTACGCGCCGCCCATGCGGCTGCCCGCGATGCCGTTCACCTTCCGCTGAACGTGGCGACCTTCACCGAGCAGATCGCGGCCGTCGGGCTCGGCGCTCCGGTGACCGTCGCCAGCAGGGCGGCCGATCGCGCCGAGTACCTCCGGCGTCCCGACCTCGGCAGATCGCCCGGCGACCTCACCGCCGTCACCGAGACCGGCGCCGACATCGGCTTCGTCCTCGCCGACGGGCTCTCGCCGCTCGCCCTCGCCGAACACGCCCCCGGTCTTCTCGCCGCCCTGTCCGCCGAACTCGGCGACACCTACACCCTGGCCCCGCCGGTCATCGCCACCCAGGCCAGAGTCGCACTCGGCGACCACATCGCCGCAGCGATGGGCGTGCGAACGGTCCTGGTGCTGATCGGCGAACGCCCCGGCCTCTCGGTCGCCGACAGCCTCGGCATCTACCTCACACATCGGCCCCGCCCGGGCCGCGCCGACGCCGAACGCAACTGCGTCTCCAACATCCACCCGCCCGACGGACTCACCTACACCGACGCCGCTCGCGTGGTGGCGGGGCTGGTCGCGGGCGCTCGCGCGCTGGGTCGCTCGGGAGTCGACCTCAAGGACACCTCGCGCGCCGACTCGCTGGCCGCCGCCGAAACCTCGGTCGTCGAACCGGCACCGGGTTTCGTGAGCTGACCCAGACACCAGCGTGACGCGGAGCACGTTCGGCATGAGACAGGGCCGATCGCTCCTTAGAGTGATTCCCATGATCCGCACCGCCGCCCTCGCCCATGTCCGCGACCGCAGGCTGATTCAGACGCGTCCCGAAGGCAAAGATGTCTTCTACATGGCGGGCGGCAAGATCGACCCCGGCGAGACCCCTTTACAGGCGCTACACCGCGAGATCGAGGAAGAACTGGGCGTCGGCCTGGCCGGAGTCGCCGAGTTCGGCGTCTTCGAGGCCGAAGCCTTCGGGCACCGCCGCAACACCGGCCTGCACATGACCTGCTTCCGGGCCGAACTCACCGGAGAACCCTTCGCCACCGGCGAAATCGCCGAATTCCGCTACTTCACCGTGAGTGAATACGCCGCGATGGAGCACGTCGCGCCCGGTTCGATGATGGTGTTCCGGCGCCTGCACGAACTCGACCTGATCGACTGGTAGTTCGCGCACGGCCTCGATTGGATATCGGCAGAAACGAACGCGTGAACAGCGACGATCCCATAGTCGTGAACCTGCCGACGACCACCGCGCCGATGACTGTCTCCGAGCGCCGCGCCGCACTACGCCAACTGATCGCGTTGTTCGGCCTGATGAACACGATGATCGAGTTGAGCACCAGCGGCGCGCCGCGGTCGGTGGCCGAACACGCCGTCACCGCGCGCGACCTGGTCGGCGAACTCGTCGCCGACCTCTCCGCGGCGCGTTAGGAGTTCTGCTTCGGTTCGGAATCCTCGACGGTGATCACGCCGGGCTCGGTGCCGTCGTCGGCCTGCTGATCCGGTTCCGGGTGCTCGGGTTCGAACGTTTCGGGCAGGCCCTTGAGGTGCTTGTTCATCGAGCGAACCAGCAGCACCGTGCCCGCCAGCAGGATCAGGATGACCAGCAGGCCGAGCGGGGAGGCCTTGCCGAACTCGGGGCCGGTGGGTTGCTGTGCGAGGTAGACCAACATCACCGGTCGTTGTCCTCGATGCCGGCGAACAGGTCGGTCTCCGGGATAGCGGTGGACACGCGCGTCTTGGCCAATTCGAACTCCTCGGTCGGCCAGAGCCGCTGCTGCATCTCCAACGGGATCGCGAAGAACGCGCCGTTGGGATCGATCTGGGTCGCGTGGGCGCGCAGGGCGTCGTCACGCTGGGGGAAGTATTTCGAGCATTCGATCTGAGTGGTGACCCGGCCCATGATGTCGCCGCGCGCCGCCTGGTACTGCTTCATCCGGTCCAGCCACTCCTGCAGCGGGAACGGTTCACCGATGCGCTCGTACTCCTCGGCGAAGGTCTCCAGGCGCTTCATGCTGAAGCCGTGGTCGTAGTACAGCTTGAGCGGCGTCCACGGCTCGCCCGCGTCGGGGAACTTCGTGGGATCGCCCGCCGCCTCGTACGCGGCCATCGACACCTCGTGGCAGCGGATGTGATCGGGATGCGGGTAGCCACCGTTCTCGTCGTAAGTGGTGATCACCTGCGGCTTGAACTCGCGGATCACGCGCACCAGCGCCTCGGTGGATTCCTCCAGCGGCACCAACGCGAAGCAGCCCTCGGGCAGCGGCGGCAGTGGGTCGCCCTCGGGCAGCCCCGAGTCGACGAATCCCAGCCAGTGCTGACGCACGCCGAGCGCGTGGGCGGCCGCGGCCATCTCCTCGCGCCGGACCTCGTTGATCCGGTCCAGCACACCGGGGGTGTCCATGGCCGGGTTCAGGATGCTGCCGCGCTCGCCGCCGGTCAACGTCACGACGAGCACCTCGACGCCCTCCGCGGCGTACCTGGCGGTCGTCGCGGCGCCCTTGCTCGATTCGTCGTCGGGGTGGGCGTGCACTGCCATGAGGCGAAGGCCACTCACTTCTCGTTCACCGTCGCTCTCGCTCGCGGGTGTCAGATGTCGTTACCTATAGTTCCATCCGACCCCCTGTTTGTTCCGACCACCCCCGGGAGCGCGAAACCGATGACCGAGCCCGCACCGGACTCCGCCGCGACCTCGGCCGCCGCAGCAGCGCGACACGCCGACCGTTATGGCACGAAACCACCTGCGCGTCGCCTGTGGCTGATGGTTTTGCTCGGTGTCGGCGTGGTGGCGGCCGGTTTCGCGGCGGCCTATCTCGGCTTCCAGAAATATGGCCCGAAGCCGATCGAGACCGAGCAGCTCGGTTACGTGGTCGTCGACGACGCCACCCTGGACGTGCGGATCAAGGTCACCCGCGACGATCCACAGCAGGCCGTGGTCTGCTTCGTGCGGGCGATGGATCGCGACGGCGCCGAAGTGGGCAGGCGCGAAGTACTCGTGCCGGGCTCGGATTCGACCAGCGTGCAGGTCAGCACTACGGTGAAGTCATCGGCACGGCCTTCGGCGGGCGACATCTACGGTTGCAGCGACCAGGTTCCGGGGTATCTGCGCACCAGCGCCGAATAAGCCAGCGCACCAGCGCCGAATAAGCCGGCGCACCAGCGCCGAACAAGTCGGCACGCAGCCCCGAATAGCCCGCCTGACTAGGCCTGACCTGCATATTTATGAGACATGCTAAAATGGTCTCATACACGGTTCCGGGGTTCGGAGCCGTGTTTGCTGCATTGGCGGCCAGCGGTGCTGTTTGCGGGTATCGGGTTCACCCCCAGGATCGCTCCAGCCGTCGGGCTGGTGCATGCCCTCCTCCGGGAGGTTTCGCGCTGGTTTCAGGGAATCCCGGTACGCCGGGAACAACTACTAGGGAGTGATCGAGATGACCGAGAATGTGACCTGGCTTACCCAGGAGTCGCACGACAGGCTCAAGGGTGAGTTGGACTCGCTCATTGCCAATCGTCCGGTCATTGCCGCCGAGATCAACGAGCGCCGCGAAGAAGGCGACCTCAAGGAGAACGGTGGCTACCACGCCGCGCGTGAGGAGCAGGGTCAGCAGGAGGCGCGTATCCGCCAGCTGCAGGAACTGCTGAACAACGCCAAGGTCGGCGTCGCCCCCACCAAATCCGGTGTGGCGCTGCCGGGTTCGGTCGTCACGGTCTACTACGACGGCGACTCCGCCGATACCGAGACCTTCCTGATCGCGACCCGCGAGGAGGGACTCGGCGCCACCGGCCTCGAGGCCTACTCGCCGAACTCGCCGCTGGGCGGCGCGCTGATCGATGCCAAGGTGGGCGAGACCCGCGAGTACACACTCCCCAACGGCAACACCATGAAGGTGACGCTGGTCAGCGCGGAGCCGTACCACAGCTGATCTCGCTGAACCCGAACGACCAGAACCCGAACGCAAGCGGCCGCCCGAGTCCGGGCTGAACCTGCCCGCCGTCGCGTTCGCGCACGGCTGGCTGACCAGCGCCGAGAACTACAAGAGCCTGCTCGAGCACATCGCGTCGTGGGGTTTCGTGGTCGCCGCGCCCGACACCGAGCGTGGCCCGATTCCGTCACATCTGGACCTCGGCAGCGATTTGCTCACCACGCTCGACATCGTCAGCAAGGTCCGTCTCGGTGACGGCACCATCAGCGTCCACCCCGATCGCCTCGCCCTCGCCGGCCACGGCATGGGCGCAGGCGCCGCGGTGATCGCCGCGGCGCAACGCCGGGTAGCCACCGTGGTAGCGCTCTTCCCTGCCCCCACCTCCCCCGCCGCGGAGAACATCGCCCCCGACATCGACACGCCCGGCCTGATCCTGGCCGGCGACGACCTCGACTCGGTCAGCTCCAACGCCCGCGCCCTCGCCGCCGCCTGGTCGGGCCCGTCGATCCTGCGCACCATCGGCGGCGCCTCCCACAACGGCATCATCGAAGGCCGCCGCCTCTTCGCCGCCCTCGGCGCAGGCCGCTACGAACACAAAACCGACAAGACCACCCGAGCCCTGGTCACCGGCTACCTCCTCGCCACTCTCCTCGCCGACAAGAAGTACTCGGCCTTCGCCGACCCGGAAGCCGAGATCCCCCACACCAAGGTCGTCGACCCCCACGCCGAGGTCGAGGTCGAGGCGCCGAAGTTGTCCATCGGCACGGTCGCCAAGCTCATCCGCGGCTAGAGAAAGAAGCCCCCGGGCCGTCCGAACGCCGTCGGCCCGGCGCGATCACCCTCCGTTTTCGGCGTCACGTCGGCAATTCAGACCAGCCAGCTCTTGCGCTGGTAGTACTCGGCTTCGGGATCGTCGTCATCCAGCGGAGCAGCGCGGTCATTGGCCCGTCGAGTGGCAATAGATCGCGCGATGGCTTCGCGCTGCTCCCTGGCCGCGGCCTCCTGACGCTCGCGTTCCTCCGCTTCGAGCCGTGCCCGCTCTTCGGCCTCGGCAGCTTCGCGCTCCCTGGCCGCTTGAATCTCGGCGAGGATCTCGTGACCGTTGTTGTGCACGGCGAGGCTGCTGCGCATCTCGTCGTACTCGTAGTCCAGAATCTGCACCCGGCGAAGAAAATCGTAGGCGCCTTCTTCGATCCGTGATCGACTCATGACGAAACCCCCTCAGTTCGTTGATTCACAGCGGGCCCGCCTCCGCCAGGACCGCACCGGAGTCACCCGGATCGGGTTGCTGGCTCACCGGATATTCTTCCGCCCAATGTTCACCGTCGGGCTCGTTGTCCGCACTCGGCGTGGAGCCCGCCCCCGGCATGTTCTCCGCGGCATAGCCTTTGGCGTTGAGGGAACCGGTCGGGTTCGGTGTCGCACCCGAGGATGTCCCTTCCTCAGTGTCTTCGAGACCGGTCGGCCCTTGGCCCGTGCCGGTCTCCGGTGTGCCCGAACCGATTTCGCCGCTGGTCTGCTCGTCGCTGATCACCGGAATGCCGTTGGCATCGAGCGTCATGCCGTATTCGTGCAAGTTCCCGGCGGAGTCGGTAGTACTCACCGTGAGCTGGCCGTTCGCATCGGTTCCGACACTGACCTGGGTGCCGTTCAGATCGAATGTCGCGCCACCGGACATCAAGCTGCTCAGCTGGCTCGAAATCGACGCGAAACCCTCCTGGACCGAGGTACTGAGCGATGTGAGGCCGGAACTGATCGTCTCCGCCGTACTCGTGACGAGCGATTCGAGTTCACTCACCGATGACAGGAGCGACGTGAGACCGGTCATCACTTCGCTGACCGTATCGGTGATTTCGCTGATCGTGTCGGTGATGTCGTCATCATCGTCATCGTCATCGTCGTCGTCCTTGGTGGTCGACGGGTCCTCGGTGGTCGCCGCCTTGGTCGACGTGTCCTCCGTTGTCGACGGTGTTCCACCGGTCGAGGTGTCACCCTTCGACGTATCTTTCGTCTGGGGCTGCTGCTCCGTCGTCACGGGTGTCTGCGGCTTGCTGGAATCCTGCGGCATCGGATATGCGCCGATATCCAGTCCGTTCAAGGCTTCGACAAGAACGCCATAAATCCGACGGACCTCGGTGTCGACTTCCTTGCAGAGCTGAACGAATTTATCGTATGTTGCGGCGACGTGCGGCATGAAGATATCAACCAGCCACTGCTTGGCCTTCTTGCCCGCATCAGAATCCGGGTTGGATGACACCTCTTGTATGTAATCATCGATCGCAGTGCGGCTCATCCCGCTGCTGTTCTGCTGCGGTATGTCAGGCGTATTGGGAGACCAAAAGCTCTGGACCGTAACCGCTTTGTGCCGAACGGCGGTTCGCAGCGCCGTCGAAACATAGCTCAGCTCGAGCGATATCGTCGCGGCTTCGATGCGATCTTGTTCAGCACGGAGAATCTGCGCATTCAGCATATTGGCTGCGGAGTCAGCCGCCTGACCCTGCCATATCGACGGCAATGCCGAGAGCTGCCGCCGCTGATCGTCGATCTCCCCGGGCAATTCAGCCATCACCTTGGACAAAGCCGCGGACATCCGATCGATTGCCGCGATATCCATACCACGTTCGGTGTCGTACTTCGCATAGATCGAATCGAAATTCCCATTTGCCCCCGCCAGCAGTTCTGACCTAACAGGAGCGTGCGTAACCGCTGATGCTTTTCCATAGCGAGGTAGGTATTCGACGAAATACTGCAAACCTTCCGCCCCGAGGTCGAGCATCTCGTCTGCGCTACCACCGGTAGGAATACTGGCCCAGGTCGGAGAGTCAGCCATGAACGCCCCCGGACACCGTGGCCGAACAGGTGGACACGAACGCGCGCATCAAAGGTTCACCCCAGCAGCCGTTATCTTCTTGACGTTGGCATCGTCGACCGTCGCATAAGTATCCGCACTCGTACCGAACTGCACGCCCGTCTTGTCGATCGCGGTCTGCCAGTTCTTCAACCACGTCTCGACCTTGCCGATCACGCCCCCGACCTTCGTCCCCTCGGCACCGTAGTCGCGACCGGCTTGCGCGGCGGTGAAGGACCAGCCCTTGACGTCAGCAGAGCACGTCCCGATGTCAGCCGCCGACGCCTTCAGGTTCGACGCAGCCTTACGCATAGCCGTCGGATCGACCGTTACTGAATCGCCCACTTCCCCCTCCTTCTGGTCAAGCGCCGGCAGGCGCACTACTCCCTTGGACGCGCCACGACCGGGATCGGTTCCACGATCACACGACGAATGCCGCTGTGATCGGATTCGATCACAGCGGCACAGTGATGCGCTACTTCTCCAAGTTCCCCTGGTCGGTCTTTCGCCACTCCGACGTGCCGTCGGGATGACGGTGGTACTCCCAGGCGGCGTAGTCGCCGTCTTCCTCGACGACGGTGACGTGGTCGGCCAGGCCGTCGTGGTCGTAGTCGGACCAGATGCTGGTCGAGTCGGTGTCGACGGTGGAGAGGGAGTCCACGACGCCGTCGTGGTCGAGGTCGAGGGATGGGTTGTTCAGTTCGACGGGGCCGAGGCCGCCCAGGGACGAGTGGGCGTCGATGTCGGGTAGGCCGAGGCCGGGGAACTCACCCGAGGTGACCATGACTGCTCCTCCAACGGAAAACTCGCGGATGACGACGTGGCGGGGTTGCCACCATCTTGTCATCCGCGAGCCGGCGCCGGGAGGTTCGGGGCTACTTGGCCGGGATGAGGATCCACATCGCCAGGTAGATCAGGAACTGGGGGCCGGGCAGCAGGCAGGACACGACGAAGACCAGGCGGACGACGTTGGGGTTCCAGCCGTAGCGTTCGGCGAGGCCACCGCAGACGCCTGCGATCCACTTGTTGCCGGTCGAACGGGTGAGGCGGCGGGCGGGGGCGGTCATGGTGTTGCCTTCCTGTGGAGCGGTGATGTCTCCACTGTGCCGCCGCGGCGCCACCGCCCGCATCGGTCCACAGACCCATCCGCACCCTGATTTCGGCAGGCCCCGACCTCAGGGTCAGACCCCGAGACGGGCACAATTGTCGAGGTGAGCACGACATTGCACGCCAGCGGCCTGTCCGCGGGGCACGCCGAACGGACCTTGTTCGCCGACCTCGATTTCACTCTCGCCCCCGGCGATGTGATCGGGCTGGTCGGGGTGAACGGCGCGGGCAAGTCGACGCTGCTGCGGATGCTGGCCGAGCGCGAACCGGGCGAGGGCACCATCGCGTTGAGCCCACCCGACGCGACGGTCGGCTACCTGGCGCAGGAACCGGAGCGCATCGAGGGCGAGACGGTGCTCGAATTCCTCGCGCGCCGAACCGGAGTCGCGCACGCCCAGCAGGTGATGGACGCGGCGGCCGAACGTCTCGGTGACGGCGGCGACGACGACTACTCACCCGCACTGGAGCACTGGCTGGCACTGGGCGGCGCAGATCTCGATCAGCGCGCCGAAGAGGTCGCCGCGGATCTGGGGCTGACCCACGGCTTGGCCGGTGGGCTCGACACCCCGATGACGGGTCTGTCCGGCGGCCAGGCGGCACGCGCGGGGTTGGCGTCGGTGTTGTTGTCGCGCTTCGACATTCTGCTGCTCGACGAGCCGACCAACGATCTCGATCTCGACGGCCTCGATCGGCTGGAACGGTTCGTCACCGGTGTGCGCGTACCGCTCATGGTGATCAGCCACGATCGAGAGTTCCTGGCGCGCACCGTGAACAGCGTTCTCGAACTCGATCTGGCTCAGCAGCAGACCGGCTTCTACGACGGCGGATACGACGCCTACCTCGCCGAAAGGGAGATCGCCCGCAAGCACGCCCGCGAGGCTTACGACGAATTCGCCGACACCAAGGCGGGTTTGGAGTCACGCGCGCAGATGCAGCGCAACTGGCTCGAGCACGGCGTGCGCAACGCGCGCCGCAAGGGCAAGAACGACTCCGACAAGATGGGCCGCAAGACCCGCGCGGAATCCACCGAGAAGCAGGCCGCCAAGGCCCGCCAGACCCAGCGCCGGATCGAGCGCCTCGACGTGGTCGACGAGCCGCGCAAGGAGTGGGAACTGCGGATGGAGATCGCCACCGCCCCACGCAGCGGTGCGGTGGTGGCGACCGCCAACAACGCCACTCTCACACGCGGCGAATTCACTCTCGGCCCCATCACCACCCAGATCGACTGGGCCGACCGGATCGTGCTCACCGGCGCCAACGGCTCGGGCAAGTCGACCCTGCTCGGCCTGCTGCTCGGCAAGATCGCGCCTGATTCCGGTTCGGCCGCACTCGGTTCCGGTGTCGAGATCGGCGAGGTCGATCAGGCCCGCGGGCTGTTCCGGGGCGACGAACCGCTGGCCGACACGTTCGCCGCGGCGATGCCCGACTGGCCCGACGCCGAAGTCCGCACGTTGCTGGCCAAGTTCGGCCTGCGCGGGCCGCACGTGACCCGCGCCTGCGACACCCTGTCCCCCGGTGAACGCACCCGTGCCGCGCTGGCTCTGCTGCAGGCGCGCGGGGTGAACCTGCTGGTCCTCGACGAGCCGACCAACCACCTGGACCTGCCCGCCATCGAACAACTCGAGCAGGCCGTCGAAACGTTCACCGGCACATTGATTCTGGTGACCCACGATCGCCGAATGCTGGATTCTGTTCGTGCGACCCGTCGTTGGCACATGTCCGGTGGGCTTCTCAGCGAGGAATAGACGCATGGACTACGCACTGGGTATCGACACCCGAATCACCCTGCTCGCCACCGGATTACTCTTCCTGAGCGCATTGCTGCTCGGGGTGTGGAAGTACCACGGCATCCGGGTCGACGGCGCGGCGCACGTCTATGTCGACATCGCCCACCGCGCCGCGCTGATGTACTCCTTC
This sequence comes from Nocardioides sp. NPDC023903, assembly GCF_040639295.1. Taxonomy (NCBI): domain Bacteria; kingdom Bacillati; phylum Actinomycetota; class Actinomycetes; order Propionibacteriales; family Nocardioidaceae; genus Nocardioides; species Nocardioides sp. NPDC023903. Next base: position 43,016 of record NZ_JBEZZS010000039.1, read on the forward strand.
GCGGGAATCCTGCTCGCGGTGTTCACCGAGCTCAGCGCTTGGCCGACGATCGTCAATCTGACCGCCGACCTGGTGGTGCTCGCGTTCTTCGCCGGTGCGATCGCCAGCTACGCCCTGCACGGGCTGCGCCGGGACACCACCAACCAGTTCGACGGGAAGATTCCCATCGAACTACGGCTGTCGATGTATGCGCTGATCGCGGGCGAGATCGGTGGTTTCGGTGTGCTGTTCAGCGGGTTCGTCGTAGGGCAGTTCTAGAACGACCGCATCACACCGGGTTCGGCCGCACCGAACAGATCGATATCCGAGCCGAGCTTGGCCCCGATCAGCCCGGCGCCGAAAGTGATACCGAGCACGGCGACCACCGCGATGAACGATCGCGAGCGCGGCACCCGTGGCACCGCGAACGGGCGGGTGTGTGCCTCGGCGACCGGTTCATAGGCGGACTGGCCGTACCCTTCGTCGCGGATCGGCACCGTGTGCGAATACCCTTGCGGCACTTCGCGGCACCCCGGTCGACCACAGGCCCCACCGCAGCGGTGCGGCTGGTCGACTTCGCCGTACTCGTACGGGTACTGATCCTGGTAGTTGCGGGCAGGCAGCGGCGGCACCATGATCGGCCCCCTTCGAATCGTGCTGCGCGCCAGGATAACCGCCTGCGCCGAGCAGCACACACGCGCCACGGGGCACACAGGTCCTGACGGCGTCTCCCGATACTAGTTCGGCCCGGTGCAACACGCCACAGAACCGATCGCCCGTCGGAGTCAGACCGCGGCGACCCGCTTGGCCAGATCGTCGGCCAGCTGACGCGCCTGCGCGGGATCGGTGGCTTCCACCATCACCCGCACCAGCTGTTCGGTCCCGCTGGGACGCAACAGAACCCGCCCGGTCTCGCCCAGGATCCGCTCGGCCTCCGTGACCGCCTCCAGCACCTCGGGAGCGACGGCGACAGCACCCTTGTCGGAGACCGCGACGTTGATCAGGATTTGCGGCACCGTGGTCATCACCGAGGCCAGCGAGGCCAACGTGCGCCCGGACTGAGCCATCCGCGCCATCAAACGCAGGCCCGTGAGCACGCCGTCACCGGTGGTGCCGAACCGCGGGAACACCACGTGCCCGGACTGTTCCCCGCCCAGGCTGTATCCGCCGCGACGCAGCTCCTCGAGCACGTACCGGTCGCCGACAGCGGCGGTGATCACGGTGATCTCGGCAGCGCGCATCGCGATGTGCAGGCCGAGGTTGCTCATCACGGTGGCCACGAGCGTGTTGTCCACCAGCTCGCCCGCGTCCCGCATCGCCAGCGCGAGCACCGCCATGATCGCGTCACCGTCGACGACCTCGCCCGCGGCATCGACGGCGAGGCAGCGATCGGCGTCACCGTCGAGTGCGATGCCGAGGTCGGCGCCGTGCTCGAGGACCGCGCGCCGCACGTTGTCCAGGTGCGTGGAACCGCACCCGTCGTTGATGTTGAGCCCGTTGGGTTCGGCGTTGATCGCGATCACCGTCGCGCCCGCCTCCCGGTACACCTGCGGGGCCACCTCGGCGGCGGCGCCGTGCGCGCAGTCGACGACCACGGTCAACGCGGACAGGTCCTGATTGGTGGATTCGAGCAGGTGCTCGACATAGCGTTCGTGCGTGCCCTCGACGGAGTAGTCGCCACGCACCCGGCCGATGCCCGCGCCGGTCGGGCGTGCGGTGACGCCGTCGGCGATCAGGGCTTCGATCCGTGCCTCGATGGCGTCGTCGAGCTTGTGCCCGCCCGCCGCGAAGATCTTGATGCCGTTGTCGGGCATGGGGTTGTGCGACGCGGAGATCATCACGCCGAAGCACGCGTCGTACAGGCCGGTCAGGTAGGCGACGGCAGGGGTCGGCAGCACGCCGACCGAGAGGACATCGACGCCGACGGAGGTCAGGCCGGCGGTGACCGCCGCCTCGAGCATCTCGCCGCTGGCGCGGGGATCGCGACCGAGCACCGCGACCGGGCGCTTCTTGCCGCGCGAGAGCACCTGCGCCGCCGCGGCGGCGACGCGCATCGCCAGTTCCGGGCTCAGCGACTCGTTGGCGAGCCCGCGAACACCGTCTGTGCCGAACAGCCGTCCCATAAACCTCTACCTGTCGTAGGTCCCCGTTTACAGCACGAGAGCAGGCGACCAGCCGTGCTGGAAGCCTGCTCTCGCACACGTGCTCCGCCGACCGTACCGCCTCAACCAAAGTAAGCGAAGACGGCGGCCGACAGTGCGTAAATCAGCGCTTCGAGTACTGAGGCGCCTTACGGGCCTTCTTCAGACCGTACTTCTTACGCTCGGTGGCACGCGGGTCACGCGTCAGGAAGCCGGCCCGCTTGAGGGCGGGACGGTCGTCCGGGGTGACCACGATCAGCGCGCGGGCGATGGCCAGACGCAGGGCGCCTGCCTGACCCGACGGGCCGCCACCGACCAGGCGAGCGTAGATGTCGAAGTTCTCGACACGCTCGACCAGGACCAGCGGGGACTTCACGAGCTGCTGGTGCACCTTGTTCGGGAAGTAATCCTCGATGGTGCGGCCGTTCAGCTCGAAGTTGCCCGAACCGGGCACCATGCGAACGCGAACGACGGCTTCCTTACGACGGCCGACGGTCTGCACCGGGCGGTCGAGGCCGAGCGGCTCGAAAGCCAGCTCTTCTTCGACGTACTCGCCTTCGGCGTAGCCTTCGCCGTCTTCGACGATCTCGACTACGACCTCTTCGGTGCCGTCGAACTCTTCGGCTGCGAACTCTTCAGGAGCGGTCACTGGGCCACCTGCTTGATCTCGAACGGAACCGGCTGCTGCGCGGCGTGGGGGTGGTTCGGGCCTGCGTAGACCTTCAGCTTGCCCGCGATCGCGTTACCCAGCTTGTTCTTCGGGATCATGCCCTTGACGGCCTTCTCCACGAGACGATCGGGACGGGTCGCCAACACCTGACCGACAGTGCGCGACTTGAGGCCGCCCGGGTGCCCGGAGTGGTGGTGGATCAGCTTGTCCTGCCGCTTGTTGCCACTGATGGCAACCTTGTCGGCGTTGATGATGATGACGAAATCGCCACCATCGACATGCGGGGCGTAGGTCGGCTTGCCCTTGCCGCGCAGCAGGCCAGCGGCCTGCACGGCGAGACGGCCGAGGACTACGTCAGTGGCGTCGTTGACGTACCACTTGCGGGTGACGACACCCGCCTTGGGGCTGTACGTAGGCACAGTCGTTCCCTGTCTGTCGTCGGTGTTGCCGGCCCTGAGGTGTGGATCGAGGCTGTCCTGGCGGCCGGTGGAGACCCAGGACATCGAGGAGACGCCGATCCGCGAACGGTTCGGCGTTCCACACGCCAACGGGCAACGATACCAGCCACGCATCACCGACCCGCAATCGGGCGAGACTAGATCACGACCGGCGGTCCGGGGTCTGTCGCGCGCGCGGGACCGGGGATCAGGTAGCGCAGGGTATCGATGCCGGGGGTGACGCAGGCGGACTCGTCGACCAGCAGGCCACGGGCGGTCTCGACGCCCTCCCGCGGGACCGTGTTCGCGTACGGGGTGAACGCGCAGCTCACCGGTTCGGCGGCGGAGGCGACGGCGGGATCGGGCTGGAACGCGACCAGCGCCAGCGCGCCGACCACGGCCGGTGCGCCGAAGAAGCCCTTCTTCATCTTGCCGAGCAGCTTGCCGCGGCGGTCGTCATCCTCGGTGTCGTCGTGTTCGAGCGCGTGCCGCGGTGCGCCCGAAGACGGCCGCGGCGGCTGCGCTGCGGGTGGTCCCGCGACGAACCCGGCCGGTCCCGGCGGCTGGGCGGCGGGCGGTGCCGTGGGTTGGGCGCCCCACCCGACTTGCGCGGCGACTGCCTGACCCGGATGCCCCGAGTCCGGATAGTCGTCCTCCTCGTCGTCGAGGCCGGGGTCGGTGACCAGCAGATGCGCGGCGCCGAGGACCAGCGCGTGCATCGGATGGTCGGCCACGTGCAGACGCTGACCCAGGTGGTTCTGGAAGGCGAAGCGCAGGGCATCGTTGAAGCAGACGTTGCCCGCGAGCAGCACCGTCGAGGTGTCGGCGCCGATCGAGCGGGCCGCGGCCATCGCCTCGATCACCACGTTGTCGGCCGTGCGGGCATCACGCAGCGCCTCGGCGGTAACCGCGACCTCCGTCGATTCGGTGGGCTGTTCGTCGTCGCCGTGCACCGCGACCACCAGTAGCGAGCGACCGTCGGAGTAGATCCCGGTCGCGCCGATGCCGGTGCGATGGCGCTCGCTGGGCGGGGAGACCAGGCCCAGAGCACGCACATAACCCGAGAGCGCCACGCTTTCCGGCAGCGGTTCCACGACGACGTCGAGCTGTTCGACGAGCGCCGCGTACACCTCGACCTTCTCGTCGGGCCAGCTGTCCGGATACGGCAGCGCGACCAGCTGCGGCTTGCCCTGTAGGTACTTGCCGATCGCGGCCAGCGGGTTGTAGAGCCGAGCCCGGAAGACCAGCTCGGCGGGCCAGGTGGCGCCGGCGATCACGATCTGCGGGTGGCCGAGGATGTCGCGCACATCGGCGATCGCCATCCCCAGGTCCGGTCGCTGCCGGTCGACGCCGGCGGTGTGCAACCTGCCCGCGGCATCGGCGAGCAGGTAGGCGGGCGGTGTGTATGTGCCCTCGACCTGTACCGGGCGGACCGGGGTCGCGCCGCCACCCGCGGCCACGGACACCACGTCCCACCCCAGATGTAGGGCCCCAACTCGAACGGTCACAGGATCAAGTGTGCCCGGTCGGCAACAGACACGCGCAGCTTGCCCACCGAAACGGTGCTGACCTGGCGGATCATGCTGTGCGTGGTTACGCGAGCTGCCGCCTCCGAGCGCTGACCGCTCATGCCTGTGACTTCTTCAGTCGTAGTCGGCTCCAGGTGAGCAGCGCGAGGATGGAAGTGATCACGATGAGCATCACGATGTCCAGGATCCAGATGCCCGCGCTGTGCCCCCACAGCGGATCGTCCTGCGAGCCGAAGACCAGCGTTGTCAGATCCACCGTCGACGCGCCCGCCGCGTAACCCCAGCGCGAGGGGAACAGGTAGGAGATCTGCTCGAGGCCGACGCGGTCGGTCACCGGGATCAGGCCGCCCGCCATCACCAGCTGCACCATGATCATCACCACGAGCATCGGCATGACCTGCTCGTTCGACTTGGCCAAGCTCGACATCAGCAGGCCGAACACCACGCAGCACACCGCGGTCATCGCGATGTCGAAATACAGCTCGACGCTGCCGCTCGGGATCAGCGAACCGGCGCCCGGCGCTTTCTTACCGATGAACGTGATGCCGATCAGCACGGCCGACTGCAGGAACGCGGTCACGCTGAACACGACGATCTTGGCCATCAGATAGGCCGAGGGCAGCAGGCCGACCGCGCGCTCACGCAGGAAGATCGACCGCTCACCGACCAGGTCGCGCACGCTGAGCGTGGCGCCCATGAAGCACGCGCCGAGGATGAGCACCACCAGCAGCTGCTGAGCCTCACCGCCGCTTTCCCGGCCGAACGAGCCGTCGGGCAGCTGCACCAGCGCGCCCTCGGTGAACCCGTCACTACCCGGCACCACCAGCGACAACGCGCCGAGGATGAACGGCAGCACCACCAGGAAGATCAGATATCCCCGGTCGGAGAAGATCAACCGCAACTGCCTGCGAGCCAACGTGCTGAACTGCCGCATGCCGCTCGACTGTGGCGGCGCGCCCACGTTGCCGCGATTGGGCTGCGCGGGCGGCGGTGGCGGCACATAGGCCTGCCGGGACCGATACTTCGCGAAGGCCTGATCCGGGTTGGCCGCGACCTCGGCGAAGATCTCCGCCCAGTCGCTCGTCCCCATCGCCGCGCCGACCCCACCCGGATGACCGGCGAACGCCGTCTTGCCGCCCGGAGCCAGCAGCACATGCCGGTGAGCGAGGCGACGATCGCTGGCCTGGTCGTCGTGCTGGCCTTCGCGGTCCACCTGGGATACCTCGAGCGCCGCCGGATCGGCTCGCTGGAGCTGAC
>NZ_JBEZZS010000040.1:0-48994 GCF_040639295.1 Nocardioides sp. NPDC023903
TCGTACGCAGCACCTACGGCCCCGCTGCCGAGGCCGTTCTCGGGCTCTACCCGGCGAGCGCCTACGACGAGCCGCGGCACGCCCTGGCCGCGATCTCGACCCTGCTCCTGGGGCTGACGGCCTGCGGCGGTGCCGATGCCTCCAGTGCCTCCAAGCTCGCCGCCGACGCGGCGCTCCCCGACCAGGTCCCGGAGGGGACCGTCCTGCGCCTCGGGCTGCCGCCCATCGAGGTGGCGCTGAAGGCGTCCGGCCTGATCGACGAGGTCGAGGGCTACGAGATCGAGTGGGCCAACATCTCCGGTGGTCCGAAGAGCATCGAGGCGTTCCGCGCGGATGCGCTGGACGCGAGCTACGTCGCCGACATCCCGCCGCTGTTCGCGACCTGGACCGACACCCCGGTCAAGATCGTCGCGGTCACCGAGAACCCGGACCCGCTCGAGAACCCGATCTACGAGCTCGGCATCGCGCCGAAGTCGAAGGTCAAGACGCTCGAGGACCTGAAGGGCAAGAAGATCGCCTACTCGCCCGGCCAGGCCCAGGGTGCGCTGGTCCTCAAGACGCTCAAGGCTGCCGGGCTCACCCAGGATGACGTCGAGCTGGTCGAGATCCAGAGCGTCGACGACACCTTCTCCAACGCGCTGGCCTCCAACCAGGTCGACGTCGCCCCGCTGGGCGGGCCGCAGCTGACCTCCTATCTGGCCAAGTACGGCCGTGACGGTGCCACCTCGATCCGGACCGGCATCCGCGACGACGCGACCCTGATCTACGGGCCGGAGGAGACCTTCGAGGACGCCGGCAAGGCGGCCGCGTTCAAGGACTTCCTCGCGCTGTGGGTCAAGGCCGAGAAGTGGGTCGACGAGCACCCGGACGAGTGGATCCAGGCCTACTACGTCGATCACGAGGGACTCACGTTCGAGGACGGCAAGAAGGTCTTCGAGGGCTCCGGCCAGAACGTCATCCCGGAGAACTGGGACGACTTCATCAAGCGCCAGCAGGAGACCGCGGACATCCTCTCGAAGGAGCAGAACCATCCGGAGCTGGACGTGACCGAGCTCTACGACCGCCGCTACGAGAAGGTCATCGCAGAGGCCGTGAAGGGCGGTCAGTGATGGCCACCACCGCAGTCGAGGCGCCGATCGTCGGCGTCGTCTCCGAGAAGACCACAGACAAGAGAGTCGTACGCCGCCGCCTCGGCCCAGGGCCGCGGGTCCCCGGCACGCTGTGGATCGGACCGGTCCTGCTCCTGGGCCTGTGGTTCCTCGCTTCAGCGACAGGCGTGCTTGACCCGCGTACGTTGTCCGAGCCGTGGGTGGTGGTCGAGACCGCGCAGCGGCTGATCGCCGACGGACGGCTTCCCGAGGCGCTGGCGACCTCGGCCTACCGGGCCTCGCTCGGACTGGTGATCGGGGTCGGCGTCGGGTTGGCGCTCGCGCTGGTCTCCGGGCTCAGCCGGGTCGGTGAGGCGGTGATCGACGGTCCGGTGCAGGTCAAGCGGGCCATCCCGAGCCTGGCGCTGATGCCGCTGCTGATCCTGTGGCTCGGGATCGGTGAGCCGATGAAGGTGATCACGATCGCCCTCGGCGTACTCATCCCGATCTACATCCACACCCACAACGGGCTGCGTGGCATCGACAGCCGCTACGCGGAGCTCGCCGAGACCGTCAGCCTGGGGCGCGGCGCGTTCGTCCGGCATGTGGTGCTGCCGGGCGCGACGCCGGGCTTCCTGCTCGGGCTGCGGTTCGCGGTGCTCAACGCGCTGCTGTCGCTCGTGGTCGTCGAGCAGGTCAACGCGACCAGCGGCATCGGCCACATGATCACCCTCGCGTCCAGCTACGGCCAGACCGAGATCATCGTCGTCGGCCTGGTCGTCTACGCCCTGCTGGGCCTGGTCGCCGACGGCATCGTCCGCTTCACCGAGAGGAAGGCACTGGCATGGCGACGCACGCTGGAGAGTCACTGACAGCACCCGAGGGACCCGCCGTACGCGTCGAGGGGCTGCGTCGCAGCTTCTCCGAGGCCGGCGGGGTGCTCAACGGGCTCGACCTGACGATCGCCCGCGGCGAGTTCGTGGCGCTGATCGGGCGCTCGGGCTCCGGGAAGTCCACGCTGCTGCGGGCCCTGGCTGGTCTCGACCGCTCGGTCTCGGGATCGGGTGTCGTGGACGTGCCCGAGCGGGTCTCGGTCGTCTTCCAGGACTCCCGGCTGCTGCCGTGGCGGCGGGTGCTGGACAACGTGATCCTGGGGCTGTCAGCCTCCGATGCTCGTGCCCGTGGTCTCGAGGCGCTCTCCGAGGTCGGGCTCGAGGGCCGTGACAAGGCCTGGCCGCACGAGCTCTCCGGCGGCGAGCAGCAGCGCGCGGCGCTGGCGCGGTCGTTGGTTCGCGACCCGCAGCTGCTCCTCGCCGACGAGCCGTTCGGCGCCCTGGACGCGCTGACGCGGATCAAGATGCACAAGCTCCTCAAGAAGCTGTACGCCGCCCACAACCCCGCCATCCTGCTGGTCACCCACGATGTCGACGAGGCGATCGCGCTCGCCGACCGGGTGATCGTGCTGGGCGACGGCGTCGTCGGCTCCGACCTCCGGATCGACCTGGGCGCGAAGCGGAGCCCGGGCGACCCGCGGTTCGCGTCGCTGCGGGCCCAGCTGCTGGCCGAGCTCGGCGTGGTCGAGGAGGAGGTGGCCTGATGGGTGCCCGACAGCTCCACTTCAACCTGTTCCTGCTCGACACCGGTCACCACGAGGCGTCGTGGCGGCTGCCTGCCTCGGACCCGCACGCCAACCTGTCGCTCGCGGCGCATCAGCACCTGGCGCGGGTGGCGGAGGAGGCCAAGTTCGACTCGCTGTTCCTGGCCGACTCCCCGGCCCTGTTCGGCGAGCCCGGCCGTCGGCCGTCGGGGCGGATCGAGCCGACCGTGCTGCTGTCCGCGCTGGCGGTCTCCACACAGCACATCGGCCTGATCGCCACGGCCTCGACGTCGTACAACGATCCGTTCAACCTCGCCCGCCGGCTGGCCTCGGTCGACCACATCTCCGGCGGACGGGCCGGGTGGAACATCGTCACGACGGCGGGGGACGCCGCGGCGCGCAACTTCGGTCTGGAGGGGCAGCCGCTGCACAAGACCCGCTACGAGCGGGCTTCGGAGTTCCTGGATGTCGCCACCAAGCTGTGGGACAGCTGGGACGACGACGCGATCGTGGCGGACAAGGACGCCGGAGTGCATGCAGTCGGAGACCGGATTCGGCCGATCTCTCATGTTGGGCCTCACTTCTCGGTCGAGGGTCCGCTCAACCTGGCGCGGTCGCCGCAGGGCCACCCGCTGCTCGTCCAGGCAGGCTCCTCCGACGACGGCAAGGAGTTCGCGGCCCGCTGGGCCGAGGCGATCTTCACCGCCCAGCCGACACTGGCCGAGAGCCAGGCGTTCTACGCCGACATCAAGCGGCGCGTCGTCGCCGCCGGCCGCAACCCGGATCACGTGCTGGTGCTGCCCGGGATCGTTCCGGTCCTCGGCGAGACCGAAGCCGAGGCGCGTGAGCTGGAGGCCGAGCTCGACCGGCTGATCGCTCCGGAGTACGCCGTCGCCCAGCTCGCTCAGCTGCTCCGGGTCGATCCTTCGCGGCTGGACCTGGATGCGGAACTGCCCGACGATCTACCTTCGGAAGACTCCATCGAGGGTGCCAAGAGCCGCTACACGCTCGTCGTCGACTGGGCTCGTCGTGATCGGCTGACCGTGCGGGAGCTGATCGGGAAACTGGGTGGTGGGCGCGGTCATCGCACCTTCACCGGGACCCCTGTCCAGGTTGCTGACACGATCCAGCACTACTTCGAGAACGGTGCCGCTGACGGGTTCAACATCATGCCCGCTGTGCTTCCGTCGGGGATCGAGGCGTTTGCTTCCTCTGTCGTGCCGATCCTGCAGGAGCGTGGGCTTTTCCGGACTGAGTACACCGGGGTCACTCTTCGGGATCACTATGGGTTGCCGCGTCCGGAGCGGGTCGATCTCGGGGAGGTTGCCTCCCCGGCGATCGCGTAGTCGCGGCACTGCCGGCACTCGTCGACGACCGGATGCTCACACTCCGCGGTGTGGCGCAGGAAGGTGGCTGCCGCATCGAGTCGGTTCGCCTCCGCGGCCATCCGCTCGGCTGAGGCTGTCAGCCGGGCCGAGCGGTGGCCAGCGGGGGCGGATCGGAGCTCTCTGATCTCCGCGAGGCCGATGCCGGCTTGGCGAAGGCGATGGATGATCCGCGCCTCGTTCACGTGCTGATCGGTGAAGTCTCGCTGATTTCCGTTCTGCCGGCTCGGCGCGAGCACCCCTTCGTCCTCCCAGTGCCGCAGGACGTGGGCGGGTACGCCGACGAGGTCGGCGGCCAATGAGATCCGCATGAAAGCATCTTGCCTTCAGGTCGACCTGAAGTTCTAGCGTTCGGGACATGGAACTACGCAACCGACCCAACCCGTTCGCAGGACTCGATCCACTGCCCGCCGCCTACACCTCCCGGCAGCTGGTGGAGACGGCTGTGGCGGGAGCTCGCTCGTTCGTGGCGCCGAGACGAGCCGACCGGCGCCTGCTGGACTCGTTGTCGGAGCGCGCGCAGGGTCCGCTGCCACCGGCGACGAGAACCGTCCGGCTGCAGACGCTGCGGCAACGACCGCGCCCGGTTCCGAGCCGACTGTTGTACGAGGGGATGCCGGGCGCGGGGCGGCTGAGCCTCCAGTCCTTCGTGGTCCATCATCCCGAGGCGACGATCCTCATCGACCCGGCGGTGCCACGAGACGCTGACGCCCAGGCGGTGTCCGAGCTCCAGCCGCTGCTACGGCGGATCGTACGACCGCCGGCGACGACGATCCCGACGGTCGAGGCCCTCGCGACGGCGGGAGTCAGACCCGACCTCGCCCTGAGCACTCACGCCCACTGGGACCACGTCTCGGGGCTGCTCGACCTCCCGGGTCTGCCGGCGGTCCTCCATGACGAGGAGCTGACCTGGGCCGCTGCCGGGGACCAGGCACCGGTGGGCGGCGTACGCCGTGGGCTCGCGGATCGGGACCTCCTGGAGTTCTCCCTCGACGGGCCGCCGGTCCTCACCTTCGAGCGGAGCCACGATCTGTTCGGCGACGGCAGCGTCGTGCTGGTGGACCTGGCCGGGCACACGCCCGGGAGCGTCGGCGTCCTGCTCGCCACCGCGGGCGGGCCCGTCCTGCTCGTCGGAGACGCCGCGTGGCACGGGCTGCAGATCGAGCACCTGCGCCAGCGTTCCGGCTTCCCCGGCTGTCTGGTGGACGTGGATCGTGAGCAGACCTGGCGCGCGCTGCACCGTCTCCATGCCCTGCCGGCCTCGGTGAAGGTGGTCCCTGCCCACGACCACGAGCGGGCGTCCGACTGGGCCACCCCGTGAGCAACCGGTGATCGACGATCTCAGGTCAGCGGACGACGTCGGGTGTCAGCAGATCCTGGTTGTCCTCAGCCCACTCACCCATCCGATCCTCACGGACGGCCCGCCATAGGTCGCGGTCTCGGGAGGGGTCCAGGCGTACGACTGACTGGTCGCCGACCATGCCGGTGCCGTCGGTGGGGACGGTGAGGTAGCTGATGTCGTCGGTGCGCAGGTTGCGGAGGGAGGCGGCGAGCTTGGCCATCTGGGTCGTCGACCAGTCGTCGTCGACGGAGGCGTGCTTCGAGAAGAGGGAGAGGAGGTCGACGACCTGGTCGGGGTTCTTGCGCAGCTCCTGCTCGAGGGTCTGCTTGAGCAGCGTGCGCAGGAAGGCCTGCTGGCGGGCGACGCGGTCGAGGTCGCCGTCCTTGAGGCCGTAGCGCTGGCGTACGTAGAGGAGTGCCTCCTCGCCGTTGAGGTGGTGGCGGCCGGCTTCCCAGCGGACGTCGCGGGCGGAGTCGTAGACGGTCTTCGGGATGTCGATGTCGACGCCACCGATCGCATCGGTGAGGGCCTTGAAGCCGTCCCAGTCGATGACGGTGAGGTGGTCGATGCGTACGTCGGTCATCTTCTCTACGGTCTCGACCGTGAGGTTGGGGCCGCCGAAGGAGTAGGCCCAGTTGACCTTGCCCTTGCCATGCCCGGGGATGTCGACCCAGGAGTCGCGCGGGATCGAGATCACCGAGGCGGAGTCGCGGTCGCCGTCGATGTGGACCAGCAGCATCGTGTCGGAGCGTGCCTGACCCGGCTCCCAGCCGGGCGCCTCGGCTCCGGTGGTGGGTGCGTCCGAGCGGGTGTCGGTGCCGAGGACCAGGATGTTCGTCGCGTCGGCGGCCGACCCGGAGGAGGGCTTGGCGGGCCGGTCGGTGAGCCCGGTGAACGTGTCGGGCAGCCGCTGGATGTTCCCCTCCACCTTCGCCTGGAGCCACAGGACCCCGGTCAGAGCCGCGGCGCAGAGCAGGAGAAGACACACCAGCAGCCCGATCAGCGGCTTGCGGGCACGACGCCATCCGCGCCGCACGGGGGGCTCGTCCGCAGGTTCCGGCTGCGGCGGCACGGGCGGATGATCGAGGATGGCCACCCGAGTATGGGACCCGGGACTCCCTCCATATGGGGTCCAGATGCTCGCCATTCCTCAATTTGAGGCACCAGTCGGTAACGGCCGGTAACCAAAAATAGGTAGGCGATACGTCCTCCGGACTGAGTGAGTAAAGTCCCTTTGCCGTACGGCGCTGTTCGTGGCGGACCTTCAGGTCCACGCGTGTTTCATGCGCCTGGCTGCGTCTTGGGAGGGCGTGGCACGAGGATGACCAGGGGAGAGCTGTGTCAATGTCAAGAGTCGGTCGGGATGAACGTGCCCGGCTGCACGAGGCTGCCTCGGCGCTGGCCGGGATCCGGGCGGCGACCACGCTGCTCAGCTCGCCGGGCGCGATCGGTGACGACCGGCGGGCCGCGATGACGGCGATGGTGCAGAGCGAGCTGGAGCGGCTCGAGCGGATGGTCCGCCGGCAGCAGGATGCCGCGAGGCCGGGGATCCCCGAGCCGCGTGGCGATGAGATGCAGGCCGGCGAGATGCGGGCCGAGGTGATCGACCTCGACTCCGTGGTGGCCACCATGGTGCTCGCTCACGAGGCCAAGGGCACAGACGTCGTGTGGCGCCCCAGCCGGATGCTGGCGCTGGGCGACTCAGACCAGCTGACCGAGGCGCTCAACGTGCTCCTCGACAACGCCGCGGACCACGGGAGCGGTTCGGTCCGGATCGAGGTACGTGCCGCCGACCAGGCGAGCACCTCGGTCGAGATCGCGGTGACCGACGACGGGCCGGGGGTTCCTCCCGAGCTGCGCCGGCGGATCTTCGCCTGGGGCGTCAGCCGACCGGGCTCCACCGGCCAGGGCATCGGCCTCCACGCCGCGCGAGACCTGATGGAACGCCAGGGCGGCTACCTCGAGCTGGTCGAGGCGGGCGAGCAGACCACCTTCGTCCTCGGCATCCCGATGCTCGGCTGTGCCGACGGCGGGGCAGGCGACGGGGCCGACCAGCACGACACCCCGACCCGGGGAGGTCGCCGTGGTGTCGCCGCGTAAGAGGGTGAAGGTGGTCATCGTCGAGGACCACACCCTGTTCGCCGAGTCGCTCGAGCTGGCTCTCACCTTCGAGGGCTACGACGCCCACCGCGTCGACCTGCCCGAGGAGCCGCCCTCGGAGGCCAAGCTCACCTCGCTGATCATGCGCTCCCAGCCGCGCATCGTCCTGCTCGACCTCGACCTGGGACAGCACGGTTCGGGCGTACGCCTCATCGCACCGCTCGCCAGGGCTGGTGCCGATGTCGTCGTGGTGACGGGATCGACCGACGAGACCCGCTGGGGGCATGCCCTGCACGTCGGGGCTCGCACGGTCCTGTCCAAGACGGTGCCGCTGGGCGAGATCCTGGGCACCGTGCGCAGGCTCAACTACGGTCTCAGCGTGCTCGACGTCGACGACCGTGAGCGCCTGATCCGGGCGTGGGTGGGGCAGGAGCAGGACGTCATCGAGATCCGTCGCCGGCTCGCCCAGCTCTCCCCGCGGGAGTCGCAGGTGCTCGAGCACCTGATGGACGGCTTCACGGTCGGCGAGATCGCCAAGCTCCGTGTCGTGTCCGAGGCGACGGTGCGCACCCAGGTGAAGTCGATCCTCGCCAAGCTCGGCGTCTCCTCCCAAATCGCGGCGGTCAGCATCGCCCACAAGGCCGAGTGGCGGGCCGCCTGACCCTCGGTCGACCGGGTCCTCAGACCGCGACCAGGCCGTCGTCCTCGCTCGTGCCGCGCAGGACGTAGAGCGTGCCGGTCCTCGGGCAGCGCCAGGCATCGCCCTGGGCGACCAGCGGCGCGCCCGCGTGCCCGACCCAGCCCATCCGCTGCGCCGGGACCCCGACAACCAGCGCGTGGTCGGGTACGTCGCGGGTGACCACCGCGCCCGCCGCGACCATCGCCCAAGCGCCGATCGTGACCGGCGCGATGCAGACGGCCCGGGCGCCGATGCTCGCGCCGGTGCGTACGGTCACGCCGACGGCCTCCCAGTCCTCGCCGTCCTTGAGGGTGCCGTCAGGGTTGACGGCGCGGGGTAGGTAGTCGTTGGTGAACACCACCGCCGGCCCCACGAACGCACCGTCCTCGAGCACCGCCGGCTCGTAGACCAGCGCATGGTTCTGGATCTTGCAGCGGTCTCCCACCACGACCCCGGGACCGACGTACGCCCCGCGGCCGATGATGCACTCGCTGCCCACCCGCGCGTGCTCGCGGACCTGGGCCAGGTGCCAGACAAGGGTCCCGTCCCCGATGGTGGCACGATCGTCGACGTCCGCGCTGGGCTCGATTCTGGGCTCGTCCCTGGGAGCGGCGTGAGTCTCCTCAACGGTCATCCCCACAGCAAACCGGGACTGGTGCGGCGAGTGGCGCGGACCGGGGAAGGAGTACCCGATTCAGCGTAGAACCGCGGGCGAGGCCGCCTCCGGGACGAGCACGCGAGGGGTCGCGGAGGCCGTGGTGTCGAGGGCCCAGATGTCGCTGACCGGCTCCCCCTCGCGCTCCAGGCCGTAGAGGACGGTGTCGTCGTCGAGCCACTCGATCTGGTCGTCGATGCTGTGCGTCTCACCGGCGAGCACGGTGCGTCGGCCGGTGGCGAGGTCGAGGACCGCGGGCGTCCACCGGGTGCTGTCCTTGTCGGCCTGCTTGAACGCGATCCGGGTGCCGTCGGGCGAGAGCGAGGGACACTCGACGTGGTCGGCGATGGTCGTCAGCGAGCGTTCGGTGAGGTCGCCGCGGGCCAGGTAGGTCCGTCCGCCCGTGGCGACGGTGGCGTAGAAGGTGCGGTCGTCGTCGGCGAAGGTGATGCCCCAGATGTTGCGGTCGACCGGGGCGACCCGGCGGCCGTCGACGACCAGCTTGAACTTTTCCAGGTCCCCGTAGCTCGCCCCACCGATCCGGCGGATGAGGGTGCGCGTCGAGAACCCGCTGACCATGTAGGAGTCTCCGTTGACGAACACCGTCGAGGCGACGAGCTTGCCGTCCGGCGAGATCCGGGTGCGGCTGGGCAGCCCGGGCAGGTCGGCCCCGTCGACCTCCCGCCACTCCTCACCCGGGGTCGAGCTCGCCAGGTCGGTCGCCCGGTAGCGGCTCACCACGCCCCGCTCGGTCGTCAGGCAGGAGATCGATTCGGCTTGGGCGTAGACCCGGTCACAGCTCAGGTCGGTGAGCGCCCGGGCGCCGCCAGGGTCTGCCAGCGCGACCGCACCGACGTGGCCGTAGTCGGCGTCGCGTCCGGTGTGCTGGAAGAGGATCCTCGGCCCCTTCTCCACCTGCGCCAGGGAGGTGGTCGTCGCGGCCGTCGCCGTGGACGTACGCCTGTCGTTCTCCGCGATCGCGGAGAGGGCGTACGCCGTCACGCCGGCGGTGACGAGCACGACGATCGCGCCGAAGACGGTCGTGCGCTGCTTGGCCCAGAACGTTGTCATCGCACCGCCCTGCGCATCACCGCGAGCCCGGCCGGAATGGCGGCGACCAGCACCACGCACACCGCGAGCATCGCGACCCGGGGGCCGACGGCGTACCAGAGCAGGCCGAAGCCGGTGGCCGCGACGAGCCGAGCCAGCGCGACCGCGGTCTGGGCGGTGGCGATGCCGCTGGCGCGTACGGTCTCGGGGACCAGCTGCCCGGCGACCGCGGCCAGGGTGCCGTCGGTCGCGGCGTAGAAGACGCCGAGGAGGAGCACCGCGGCGCACGTCGTCCAGAGCATCCCTGACCCGGTCGCGGCGCACAGATAGGCGGCCGCGAGCGGAAGGTGGCCGAGCACGAGGACCCTGACCCGCCCGACCCGGTCCGCGAGCCGGCCCATCGGGACGGCCAGGGCGAGGTAGGCGAGGTTGGTCCCGACGTAGAGGACCGGGAACCACTGCGCCGCGAAGCCGCCGGTCTCCAGCAGCGCCAGGTAGACGAAGCCGTCACCGATGGTGAGCAGGGCGAGCACGGCGGACACACCGGTCACCCGCGCGAGACCTGGCGTGAGCACGGTGCGCCAGCGCACCTTGGGGGCCTTGACGCGCGGCTCGCTGCGGCGAGGAGTCACCCGGCGTACGGCTCCGGTCCGGAACGGCACGAAGAACGCCATCGTCGCCACCCCGAGCACCGCGAAGCCGAGCGAGACGACCAGGACGGTGTCGTAGCCGTCGGCGATCCGCCACAGGATCACGAACGCCAGCAGCGGCCCGAGCGTGGCTCCGATCGTGTCCAGCGCCCGGTGGACGCCGAAGCTGCGGCCGAGGTGCGCCGGGTCGCTGGAGGCCGCGATCATCGCATCGCGCGGAGCGGTGCGTACGCCCTTGCCGACCCGGTCCAGCGAGATCGCCGCCGAGATCGTCCCGAAGCCGCCGGCGAAGATCAGGCCTAGCCGCGCGACCGCGCTCATCGCGTAGCCCGCCAGCGCCACCGGCTGCGG
Source organism: Nocardioides sp. NPDC023903 (assembly GCF_040639295.1). NCBI lineage: Bacteria > Bacillati > Actinomycetota > Actinomycetes > Propionibacteriales > Nocardioidaceae > Nocardioides > Nocardioides sp. NPDC023903. Next base: position 10,898 of record NZ_JBEZZS010000040.1, read on the forward strand.
CCGGTCGGTGCGGTCGGCCGCCCACCCGGCCGCGATCCGCACCAGCGAGGAGACGCCCTGGTAGAGCCCGTCGATGAGTCCGTACGCCACCGGCGAGAGCCCCACCACCGCGGTCAGGTAGAGCGGCAGGATCGCCGAGACCGACTCCGAGGAGATGTCGGTCAGCAGGCTGACGATGCCGAGGGTGACGACGGTCCGGGATACCCGCCCGCCTGTCTGCCGCGGCTCGGCACCCGTGGTGGGTCGGTCGCTGAGAGAGAGGTACACCGGCGCTCAGGTCTTCGTGCGGAGGACGGAGTAGAGGGTGAACTCGACGTTGCGGCGGCCGGTGTGGGTGACCGTGACGCTCACGGTCTCGTCGCCGCGGTTCAGCGACAGCGCGGGAGTGTTCTCGACCGACGTGGTCGTGACCTCCTTGAAGCCGTGCTGCGCGAGGCGGGTCCGGTAGTGACGGAGTACGTCGCAGGGTTTCCGGCAGCTCGCGGTCAGCGCCACCTGGAGCACGCCCTTGGTGGGCGAGACGCTGGAGACGTCGACCGTGGTGCGGGACGGGGGTGCGAGCGCCGTCGGGTAGCCGGCCACCAGGGCGTCCTTACGGACCGCCTGCTTCGGCAGCGGCTCCGAGATCAGCGCCGCCGTCTTGGTGCGTGGCTTCTGGGTGAGTCCGGGCAGGCCCGACTCGGTCGGCGTCGAGGCCGCCTCCGGCAACGCCTCGGTCGCGGGCTCGGGGTCCTTCTCCGACTTCTTGCCGGATCCGGATCCGGTGCCGGCTTCGGAGCTCGGGTCGGCGCCCGGCGAGCCGGACTGGGACGAGGAGCTCGAGCCGCCGCCGTCGTTGCCGGACGAGGAGTCGGCGAAGCGTCCCGGCGCCCAGAAGATTGCGACGCCGACGAGCACGCCGAGCAGCACGAACATGAGGAGGCGCTTGGGGTTCACGAGACCAGTCGACGCGTAGCGGGGCCGAGTCGGGACCGATGGGTCGGTCGCGTACTCAATTTCAGGCAGCCTGCCGAGCGGCCCACCGCCGGTCGAGGTGAGGCATGCGACGTTGCCGTTGCCGGGAACGGTCCCGGCCCAAGCATCCCGGGGGACGGGCCACGTTGAACACTGCCGACTTTCTTCTCGAGCAAGCGCCCGAGGATTCGATCGCGCTCGCCGAGGCGGGTCGCGAATACACCTTCGAAGAGCTGCGATCCAGCGTGTCCGTGCTCATGGGACGGCTCTCCGTGCTCGGTCTGACTCCGGGTACGCCGGTCGGGATCATGGCGCCCAACGGGCTGTTCTGGACCTCGGCCTATCTCGCCGCGCTCCGGATGGGGCTCGTCGTGGTGCCACTGGCCGTCACGCTGCCGACCGAGGAGGTCGTGGCCCGCGCGCGCTGGGTCGGCGCCGACGCGCTGTTGGTGGGGCGTGCGCAGGCCGAGGCGCTGAGGCTGAGCCTGCCCAGGAGTCTCCCGGTCGTGGTGGAGCGGAAGGAGCGGCTCGTCCCGAAGCAGCGGTCGACGCCGGTCGAGCTGTCCGAGGCGGTCGAGGTCGACCCGGACCAGGACGCGCTCTACATGTTCACCTCCGGCACCACCGGCGACCCGCGCGCGGTGCGGATCACCCACCGCAACATCCAGGCCAACACGACCTCGATCCTCGGCTACCTCGGCATCACGTCGGAGGACCGGATGCTGGTCGTGCTGCCGTTCACCTATGTCTTCGGGCTCTCGCTCCTGCACACCCATCTGCGCGCCGGTGCCGCGATGGTCATCCAGCCGACGTTCGTCTTCCCGCAGGCGGTGGTGGACCGGATGACCTCCGCGCGCTGCACGGGGTTTGCCGGTGTGCCATCGACCTTCGGGATGCTGCTGCGCAACAGCACCTTCGGCAGCACCGCCATACCGTCGCTGCGGACGATCCAGCAGGCGGGTGGCCGGCTGGCCCCCGCTCTGGTGGAGCAGATGGCGTGCGCCCAGCCGCAGGCCCGGGTCTTCGTGATGTACGGCGCGACCGAGGCCACCGCCCGGCTCTCCTACCTCCCGCCGGAGGAGGTCACCCGGCGGCCCGGGTCGATCGGCCGGGGCATCCCGGGCGTGGACTTGCGGGTGCTCGACCGCGACGGCGTGCACGTCGCCCCCGGTGAGGTCGGCGAGATCTGGGCCAGCGGCGCGAACATCTCGCCCGGCTATCTCGACGATCCCGAGGCGACGGCCCGCAAGATGCCCGGCGGGATGCTGCGTACGGGAGATCTGGCGAAGGTCGACGAGGACGGCTACATCTACGTGGTCGACCGGGTCGAGGACTTCATCAAGTCGTGGGGGCACCGGATCGCGAGCCAGGACGTCGAGTCCGCGGTCCTCTATCTGCCGGACGTGGTGGCGGCTGCCGCGGTCGGGCTCCCGGACGACGCTGCCGGCGAGCGGGTCGAGCTCGTGGTGGTGCGGCGGCGCGGGTCGCTGCTGCGCGGCGCCGACGTGATCGCGCACTGTCGCGAGCGGCTCTCGAAGCACATGGTGCCCGAGGTCGTCCGCTTCGTCGACGCGCTGCCGCTGAACGCGAACGGAAAGGTCATCAAGCGCGACGTACGCGCGATGTGTCTGCGGCTGGCCCAGGAGCCGGCCGAGGGGCAGGACGACGACGTCGATGATGCGGATGATGCCGGCTTCGAAGGGGTCAAGGTGGGTTGAGGATGTCGATGCGAAAGGTGTCCGGTTCGGTGAAGCTGCTGGCCGGAGTGTGGGCAGGAGTGCTGGTGGTCGCGGTCGCGCTGGCCGGGGCATGGTTGCTGAGGAGTCCAGGGATGAACGAGCACATCGCGATCGCAGAGCCCAGCGAGTCCGAGCTGCAGGTCGCGGGGCAGACCAAGGTGCTCTTCGGGCACAACTCCGTCGGGATGAACATCCTCGACGGGGTCTCGAAGGTGTACGCCGACGCCTCTGTGCCGGCGCCGGCCATGGCCGATGTGACTGGTCCCGAGATCTCCGGTGCCAGCATGACTGATGCCGAGGGCGCGACGATGCGGCATGCGTACATCGGGGTGAACGAGGACCCGCTCAGCAAGTTCGCGGCGTTCACGGAGCTGGTGGACAGCCCGGCCGGGAAGGACGTCGACGTCGCGCTGATGAAGCTCTGCTACGTCGACATCATCGCCGCCACCGATGTGCAGGCCGTCTTCGACGGCTATGTGTCGATGATGGAGGAGGTGGAAGCAGCCCATCCGGACGTACGTTTCCTCTACACGACCGTGCCGCTCACCGCCGACCGCAACTGGAAGTCCAAGGTGAAGGCGGCCCTGGGTCGTGACGACGAGATGGGACCGGCCGACAACATCGCCCGGGAGCGCTACAACGCGATGATCCGGGAGAAGTACGGCGCCACCGGCCGCCTCGTCGACATCGCCGCCGCCGAGGCCGACGGCACCGGGGAGCGCAGCCAGGACGGCAGCACCTACTACGTGCTCAACAAGAACCTGACCTTCGACCGCGGTCATCTCAACGAGGTCGGCTCGGAGGCCGTCGCCGCCGAGTTCCTCAAGATGGTGGCGACCCACAGTCCGGTCGCCTGAGGTGCTGACAAAGGGCGATGAGCGTGCGATGAGCCTGCAGGGGGTCGGGATCGACATCGCCGACATCAGGCGCTTCGCTCGGCTCCTGGCGATGCGTGGTTCCGGGTTCGCGGTGCGCTGGTTCACCGACGCCGAGATCGCCCAGTGCATGGCCGCGACCACCCCCGCCACGGCCTTCGCGATGAGGTACGCCGCCAAGGAGGCCGTCTGGAAGGCCCTCGGTCCCGGCGAGTGGTCCGGGCCGCTGCCGTGGCGCGGGATCACCGTGCTCGAGGATTCTCCTGGGTCTCTCGAGGTCACCCTCGAAGGCCCTGCGGCCGATCTCGCGGCTCTGGCCGGTGTCACCGCGGTCCGTGTCGCCACCGTTCCCGGGCCCCGGATGGCCATCGCCACGGCCGTCGCCGAAGGCGCCGTGATGCGAGGCGACGATGCCTGACCTACGACTCGACCACATCGGCATCCAGGTCCGCGACCTGCACCGCACCGCCGAGGCCTTCGAGCGGCTCTTCGGCTACCGCCGCGCCACCGACCCGGTCGTCAACACCCGCCACGGCGTCCGCGGGATCTTCCTGGAGAAGCCCGACTCGATCGCCATCAAGCTCATCACCCCGGTGACTCCTGGGCCGCATGCGTACGGTCTCCATCACCTGGCCTTCATGGCCCCTGATCTCGAGTCGACGCTTGTCGAGCTCGGAGTTGCTGGGGCTCGTACGCTCAGTCCGCCGCAGCCGGGGGAGATGTTCGACGACGAGCTCATCGCGTTCGTTCGTGCTGCTGGGATCAATGTCGAGCTCATCACTACTGATCGGCGTCGGGCTCGGATCCGCTGACCTTGGCTGTCTGTCGCGGACTGTGTTTTCGGGGTTGGTGTGGGCCGCCGACCCGTTTTGGAGGGTCTTCTCGATCTGGACCGGCGTCAAGGACGCCCTTCGGGCGCCGGCTTCGCCGGCCGCCTTCGGCGGTCCTGGACTCCGGACCAGATCGAGAAAGATTTGGCTGGCTATCGGGGCGGCGGCCCGGGTGTGGCGCAGCGGATTCTTGTTTGGGCCGGGTGAGGTTGATGGGGCGGAAGGGTGGCCCTTCGGGCCACTTACCATCCACAGATGCGAGGTTGTTCACTCAACGCCAAACCGCCTTTGACCTGCATAAATGGGTGGTCAGACGCGCGTTCGAGGCGTAGAATCAGACCCATCACAGCACACCTCTGAAGGAGAGGGATGGCGATGAGTCTCGGCCGCTCGATCGACCACTGGGGCACCAACCCCGGCGACGCGATCGATGCTGCCTTGAAGGCCATCGAGACCGCCGTTCAGGAGCTGCTGGCCACCGATCCCGCGTATTGGCGTACCGGGCAGAAGAAGGACTTGCTGGAGCGGTTGGAGAAGCTTCAGGCCCAGCAGGCTGCGTTGAAGCTGAGGGTGCTCGCCTTTGCTGGCGACATCGCCGAAGAGACCGGCGCCAAAGACGCCTCCGCGTGGATGCGCGCTGAACTCTTGATCGACAAGGGCGTGGCCCGGTCCCAGATCAAACTCGCGGCCAGTGTCGCGAGGTACGACCTCGTCGCCGCCGGCCTCGCCGAGGGTGTGGTGTCCCAGGACAAGGCCCGGGTGATCACCAAGGCGTTGGACAAGATCGTGGCCGACCCGGTCGCGAGTGTTGAGGACCTGGTGTTGGCTGAGAAGCTGCTGGTCGACCACGCCACCCGGTTGACCGCGAACGAGCTCCGCATCGTCGGCAAGCGGATCCTGGCCGAGATCGACCCGGTCCGGTTCGAAGACGCCGAGGCCAAAGCCCTCCTGGCTGAAGAGGAACGCGCCCAGCAGAAGACCGCGCTGCGGGTCTGGGACAACCACGACGGCACGATCGGGTTCGACGGGGTGTTGCCGACGTCGATGGGGATGAGGTTCAAGCGGCTGGTGGAGGCCTACGCCCAACCCCGCAAGCAGCAGTTGGTCGCCAAGAGTGCTCCGTTGCCGCTGTGGGAGCGGTTGATGGGTCAGGGCTTCGCCCGGCTCCTGGAGACCATCGACCCGGCCGCCCTGCCCCGCCACGGCGGCGATGCCACCACCATCAACGTGGTGATCAGCCTCGAGGAGCTCCGCAAGGACCTCGGCATCGCGACCCTGGGCTACGACGAGACCAACGGCGCCACGATCTCCGCGGCCGAGGCGCGTCGGATGGCGTGCAACGCCACCATCATCCCCTGGGTCCTGGGTGGTGATGGTGAGGTCCTCGATGCCGGTCGAGGCAGCAGGTTCTTCCAACCGATCCAGCGCAAGGCGATGCGACTCCAGCAGAAGTGCTGCCAAGCAGAAGGCTGCGACATGCCACCGGAATGGTGCGACGCCCACCACCTCGACCCCTGGGCCGCAGGCGGAAAGACCGACCTCAAAGACGGCGCGCTGCTCTGTCCGCACCATCACCGCCTCGCGCACAACCCGGCTTACGTTCATGAGCGACTACCGGACGGCACGATCCGGTTCACCCGCCGCCCCTAACCGGGTGGGTTAAAAGTGACTCCACCGGGACCTGCCCCACCAGGCCCGACGACATCACGGCTGACCGGTCTCGGCTCTCGCGCTGAAGCTGCCGCGCTCTACCGAGCGACGTGGAGCGCATGGATGCTCGTCGCTCTCGGACGTCGGCCGTCGCCAGGAGCTGTCCGAGGATCGGGCTCCGTCGAGACAGACGTTCGCGCGGCTGATCGCGCCGTCCCCTACCTGTGCCCAAAGAGCGTGTCGGCCAACTCTCGACTCCACGCTCGGCGTTCCCTGCTGGTGGGGACACTTCCCCACGGCGGCGAAGGTTCCCCACGCTCCGGAGGATGGGGAAGCTCCGCGCCCGTTGGGAACTCTTCGGATGAGTGGGGAGATGGTGCCCGGCGGCACCGAACCGACCCGACCAAAGCGCCGGCTCACTTGTGAACGATTCACAAGGTCGCGTCCACTGCCGTAGGCACCGACGAGGCACCAGGCGCCCGCGCACGACCAGCCACAGCCCCACGCCCATACCCAACTGAATCCGCCGCGCCACACCCTCGCCGCCGACCCGATACAGGCGAAGTCTTTCTCGATCGGGTGCCGGGTCAAGGATCGCCGGAGGCGACCGGCGAAGCCGGCGGGCGAAGCCCGTCCTTGACGCGGTGCATGATCGAGAAACAATCGAAGCAAGGGTCGGCGGCGAACACCGAAACGAAGCCACGGTCACCTCCGCGCGCCTTCCCGGTCCCACCCCAATGCAGTTTCAGTCCCCCGTAGAACCCTCTCGACGCCCCCGCCGAATCTCAGTGTCGAGAGCGTCCAGGTGCTGGGTCCAGAAGCGACGGAAAGGTGTGAGCCAAGCGTCGACCTCGGCCATGGGCCCGGTGTCGAGGGAGTAGATGCGGCGGGTGCCGTTGGGGCGTACGTTGGCGAAGCCGTGCTCGCGCAGGACCTTGAGCTGCATGGAGACGGCGGGCTGGCGGATGCCGAACTCGGCCGAGATGGTCTCGACGATCTCGCCGGAGGTGAGGTCGTCGGCGGCCAGGAGCTCGAGGATGCGGCGGCGTACGGGGTCGCCGAGGACGTCGAAGGCGTGCAAGCGGCTAGTCCGGCATCGCGGTGTAGGCGGCGACGCAGCGCTCGCCGGCGGCGCGGGCCTGGTCGGGGGAGGTGCCGAAGGCGATGTCGGCCTCGACCCAGGCGGCAGCGGAACCCTTCGTGTGCTCGATCATCGCGGGCAGTACGTCGGGGGACATCGGGTCCATCTTCTCGGCCTCGGGGGCGGAGAGGTGGAGGGCCAGGCCGAGCAGCATCTGCTCCCAGCCGATGCCGACGGCACTGGGGCCGAACTCCTTCCACTGCTCCGGCGGGACGGGGGCGGAGTGCTCGAGGCGGAGCAGCGTACGGCCGCCGGAGGCGGTCAGGGTCGCGTCGACCCAGGACATCATGTCGCCGTAGGCCCAGGTGATCGAGAGCAGCTTCGGGCGGTCGCAGGCGAGGATCTCGCCGCCGGCGTTGCCCTCGAGCTGGTAGCGGCCGCCGACCTCGAAGTCGCCGGTGACCGGCATCAGCCAGCGCGGGATGCGCTCCTTGGTGGTCAGCGCGTCCCAGACCTCGTCGGGCTCCGCGTCGTAGCTGCGCTCGACGACGAGCACGCGCAGCTCCTCGCCGCCGCGGGTCGTGGTGGTCAGGGCGCGGTTCACGGCGCCTAGGTGGTCGGCAGGGATGAAGGGTGGTGTGCTCATGCCTGCCGACATTATATCAACGAATCTTGATATTCAACCCTGATCAGCCGGGCAGGTGCGCCTCGGGCCCGACGAACCGGAACGCGATCTGTAGCTTCTTGAGGCTCCGGGGATCCGGCGTGGACTTTGCGCCGGTTCCGCCCATCTTGAGCTCGAACTTCTTCCAGGTGGCGAGGGTGGCGTCGTCCACGATGCCGTTGACCACGAGGTTGGCGCCCGCCTTGACGTTGAGCGCGTTCTGGATCCACCCAACGCCGTTGGTGCGGATCCGCTTGCCCTGGCGGAGCCCCGCGGCGATCTGGAACTGCTGCTGGACGATCGCCAGGTTCGACTTGGTGTTCTTCGGCTTCCACACGGGCTTGGCCCTCGACCTCGCGTACGCCGCGTAGTCGAAGATCGTCGCCCTGATGTCGGCGGGGTGCCAGGCCTTGTCTGTGTTCGCGCCGTGCTGGCCCTTCAGGCCGAACGCGTGGTGCAGGTAGTCGTCGAGCTGCGAGCTCGTGGCCCGGAAGCCGAAGAGCGCCGAGCCCCCGTCGACGTACTTCCCCACCCTGACCCCGAGGTCGCGGAAGTCGTCGGTCCGGACCACGCCGGACTGCGGCGGAAGCGTGAACCCGTGGATGTGGTGGCCGAAGGCCGGCGGGAACCGGTACCAGCAGGTGTACCCGAGCGCCCGTAGCCACTTCTCCTGGGTCCGCCAGTTCACGCCCGGGATGTGCAGGTCGGTGCACGCGTCGTGGTCGTGGGTGCCCGCGGACGCCCTGACGGTGTCGTTGAACGGCGCCTGGATGATGACGATCCTGGTGCCGAACTTCTTCTGCGCAGCGGTGTCGATCGCGCACAGGTGCGCGATGGTCCGAGCCGACCCCTTGACCTGCTTGCCGCTCGAGGTCGTTCGTGACCACAGCGCCAGATCGGTCTGCTTCGGGGGGTTGTTCCAGTCGATCGACTTGCCGTTGAGGGTGAGCATCTCACTCATAGATCAGGTCCTCCGGAAGATCCTCGGCAGGGATCATCGCGTCGGTGCCTGCGGTCTCCGCAGCCTCGCCGTCCTCGGTGTCCTCGTCGAAGATGTTGATTGCGGTGACGGCCTCGTCGATCTCGATCTCGAGTGCATCGATCATCGGCTTGGCTTCGGCGTCGGAGAGACCGAGTGACAGGTCTACGATCTCGCCGGGTTCTGGTGATGGATCGGACATGGAACCTCCTGGGTTCTGGGTGGGACATGCCTCCACCACCCTGTTCCGGTCACCGAACGGCGAGCCGCAGCCTCGGAGATCTACCTAGGACTGGCGATCTCGGCGACGTCCTCGACGAGCATCGGGGCCGCATGGAAGTAGGCGGTGGTACGCCGCTTCTGCTCGATGTCGCGGTAGACGCGCTCGACCTGCTCGACGGTGAGCCCGGTGGCCTCGGCGACCTCGGCGGTCGGTACGCCGTGGTTGAGCCCGTAGAGGCACAGGTCCATCCGCTGGTAGGGCAGCGAGAAGTAGAACTCCTCCTGCGACTGCTCCAGGGAGTAGGTGTCGGTGGTCGAGGGACGGGCCTGGATCTCTTCGGGCACGCCGAGGTGGGCGGCCATCGCGTAGACCTGCGACTTGTAGAGGTGCGCGATCGGCTTCACGTCGGCGGCACCGTCGCCGAGCTTCACGAAGAAGCCCTGGTCGTACTCGAGCCGGTTCGGGGTGCCGGCGACGGCATAGTTGAGCCGGTCGGCGTGAAAGTACTCCAGCGCCTTGCGGGCACGCTGCTTGAAGTTCGTCGCGGCCACGATCTCGAGGTAGGCCTCGGTCGTCAGCCGGTGCGTGCTCTGGGCGCCGGAGGGGTCCTCGACGACGACCGAGAAGAGCCGGAACGCGTCGGAGTCGACCACGCTGGGCAGCACGATCTTCGACTTCCAGCCCTGCCCGTACGCCGGCACGACCCGCCGGATCGCGTCGTCGCGGCGCTGGTAGGCACCGAGGCCGACCAGCACCGGCGAGATGTCCTCGAGTGTCGAATCGATCCCCAGGGCGTCGGTCAGCTTCGTACTGAACCCGATCGTGTCCTCGGAGGACTCCTGCTCGGGCATGTGCAGCGCGAAGACCCGATCCGGGCCGAGCGCCTTGACCGCCAGCGCGGCCACCACGCTGGAGTCGATCCCGCCAGAGACCCCGAGCACGATTCCCTTGCGCTTGTTGGCCACCAGGTAGCGGCGGATCGCGTCGCCGATCCGGATCGCCTCCGCCTCCTCGTCGATACGGAGCGTCTCCAGTCCGTACGCTGCGTTCTGGCTGTTCGCGGTCATGATGGTGGTCATGCTGGGGTCCTTCCGGTGGGCTCGAGGCTGGTGGTCCCGAGAATCTGGTCGAAGACGGTGAGTGGCGTTGGCGGTGAGGCCGATGCGATTGGTGCGGTGAGCAGCTCGCTGTGCAGCAGCTGGGTCGACAGGACGGCGACCAGGCGCATGTTGTCGGTGTTGCCGAGGCCGCGTCCGCCCGTGCGCCGGGCCTTCTCCAGCAGCCGCTGGACGAGGTCGGGCCGGAAGACCCCGGCGGCCTCCAGCGCGGAGCCGGAGGTGACGTCGAAGACCCAGTCCGGGGTGCCGCCGGCGAAGAATGCGGCTGCGTCAGGCGCCCGGTAGGGCTGCTTGGGGCGGCGCAGGATCTCCTCGGGGACCAGGTCGGCGAAGGCCCGCTTGAGCAGGTGCTTCTCGTCCATGCCGAAGATCTTGTGCTCGGCCGGGACCCGTCCGGCGAGCTCGGCGACGTGCGGGTCCAGGAACGGGAACCGGCCCTCGACCGAGTTGCCCATCAGCATCCGGTCGCCCTGGGAGGCCAGGATGTAGCCGGGCAGCAGGGTCGTCATCTCCAGCCACTGGGCGCGCGCGACCGGGTCCCACGAGGCGGCCGAGGCGGGTATCGCGTCGACGACGCCGGCCGCACTGCCACCGACCGACCGGATCTCCGGCCGCAGCATCGAGGCCAGCACCGCCGTGGAGTCCCACCGCGGCCGGTGCGACATCGCCAGGTCGTCGGCAGAGAGGTTGCGGGAGAAGAAGCTGCGCGCGAACGCCGGCGCCTGGTTGGGGGAGCGGTGCATCCACGGGTAGAGCTGCTGGACCGCCGCCTCGGCGGCCTCCGGGTCCCGCAGCCACAGGTCGCGGATCTTGGCCTCGCGGAAGATGTCGTAGCCACCGAGCACCTCATCGGCGCCCTCGCCGGTCACGACCACCTTGAAGCCGGCCTCCCGCACGAGCCGGGAGAGCAGGAACATCGGCGCCGGGGCGGTCCGCAGCAGCGGCGACTCGGCGTGGCGTACGACCTGGGGGAAGACGTCGGCGATGTCGCGCTCGCTCACCACGACGTCGTGGTGGACGGTGCCGAGCCGCTCGGCCATCAGCGCCTGGAAGCCGCCCTCGTCGAACTCGGCCTCGGCGAACCGCAGCGAGAAAGTGTGCAGGGGCGCCGACGTGAAGCCCGCAATCGCCGCGGCCGTGACCGCGGAGTCGATCCCGCCGGAGAGGTACGCCGCCACCGGCACGTCGCTGCGCTCGAACCGCAGCCGGGTGGCGGCCATCAGCGTCGTACGCAGCGCCTCGGCGTTGGCCTCCAGGTCGGTGAGCTCCTCGGCCCCCGCCGGCGGGAACGAGGGCGCCCAGTAGCGGCGCTCGACCTCGACCCCGTCCCGGAAGGAGAGATACGAGCCCGGCGGCACCTGAGCGATGTCGCGGAAGACGGTGCGCGGCGCGACCGCCGACCACAGCGTCAGCACCTGGTCCAGACCGGCCGGGTCGAGCTCGCGCGGGACGTCGGGGGAGGCGTACAGGGCCTTGACCTCGGAGGCGAAGAGCAGCTGCCCGGCGGCGCGCGTGTAGAAGAGCGGGCGTACGCCGAAGCGGTCCCGGGAGAGGACGAGCGTTCCGGTCCGGCGGTCCCAGATCGCCAGCGCCCATTGGCCGTTGAACCGCTCGAAGCAGCCCGGTCCCCACTCCTCCCAGGCGTGCACGATGACCTCGGTGTCCGAGCGGGTGTCGAAGACGTGGCCGCGGGAGCGGAGCTGGGCGGCCAGCTCGACGTGGTTGAAGATCTCGCCGTTGAAGGTGACCCAGACCTGTTCGCTCTCGCCTGCCGTTCGGCACGAGCGGTTGGTCATCGGCTGGGTGCCGCCGGCCGTGTCCACGATCGCCAGACGGGTGTGGCCGAGCGCGACCCGCTCGTCGCGGTAGTAGCCGCTGCCGTCGGGGCCACGGTGGGCAAGGGCGCCCAGCATGTCCCGCACGAGGGCAGGGTCAGGCGCCTCGGTGCTGCTCAGCACCCCACAGATCCCGCACATGGCGCTCCTCGATCGATCCCGGACGGTGCCCGAAGGTTTGCTCGTGCAGGTATGGCAGGGCATCGGGATCGGCCGGTTTATCACCCAATGTCGGCATCTCCGGGCCTGATTTCGGCTCCCGACCCGCTTCGGCTGACAGAACAAAGGGGCATTCGTAGACCGTTCACAAACAGGGAGATGTGATGACGGACGTACAGCGCACGATCGAAGGCTTCATCCTCGACAGCCTGCTGCTGGGTGATGAGACCCGGCTGCCCGGGCCGTCGGAGTCGCTGGTCGAGTCGGGCGTGATCGATTCGACCGGGATCCTGGAGCTCATCGAGTTCCTCGAGGCGGAGTTCGAGATCTCCGTCGACGAGGCCGAGACCGTGCCCGAGAACCTCGACGGGGTCGCCAATCTGGTGGCGTACGTCGGCCGGAAGACAGCGGCCCAGGATCGAGAGAGCCTTGCTAGTTGACGGTGCCCGGGTGACAGGCGACTTCGACGTCGACCTGGCCAAGATGTACGCGATCGTCCTCGACGGTCCGCGTACGTCTTGGCTGTCCAGGCTGCGGTTCTGGCTCTTCGACTACGAGCTGCACTGCGTCGCCTGCTACCGCTTCGGACGCTGGGCGACCCGGCTGCGCACCCGCAACCGCCTGCTCGGCGTGCTCGCGCTGGGGGTCTATTGGTTCTGGAACCGGCGCAACATCCGCGTCCACCACGCCGACATCTTCCGGCGCGCCGACATCGGGCCCGGGCTGCTGCTCATGCATCGCTCGGGGATCATCGTCGGCCCGGCCGTGGTCGGCAGCAACTGCGTCCTCCACCAGAACGTCACCATCGGCCAGCGCATCGCCGACGGCGACCAGGGCCTGCCCACGATCGGCGACGACGTCTGGATCGGTCCGGGCGCGGTGATCACCGGCGCGATCACGGTCGGCGACGGCTGCACGATCTCCGCCGGGACGGTGCTGTCGAAGGACGTGCCGCCCCACAGCCTCGTCTGCGGCAATCCCGGCCGGGTCATCGCCAAGGACTACGACAACAGCAACATGATCAACTTCGTCGTTCCCAACGGGGTGCGACCGTCATGATCGCGAGCGTCGTGGTGCCGGCGCACAACGAAGCCAAGGGGCTGTCGGCGAACCTGACGGCCCTGCTCGACGGCATCCCTCACGGGGCCGTCGAGGTGGTGGTCGTGTGCAACGGCTGCACCGACGACACCGCCGCGGTGGCGCGGAAGGTCCCGGGCGTACGCGTCCTGGAGATCGCCGAGGCCTCCAAGGCGCGCGCGGTCGAGGTCGGCAACGCCTCGGCGACGACCTATCCGCGGCTGCACCTCGATGCCGACGTTCGCCTCACCGGCACCGACCTGCTCCGGCTGGTCGACGCGCTCGACGAGGACGGGGTGCTGGCCGTCGCGCCCGGACGGAGCATCCCGACCGAGCACTCCTCCTGGCCGGTCCGTGCCTACTACCGGGTGTGGCAGTCCCTCCCAGCCGTACGCAGCGGCCTGTTCGGCCGCGGAGCCTTCTGCCTCACCGCCGAGGGTCAGGCCCGGGTCGCCGCCGGCGCGAGCCTGATGAACGACGACCTGGTCGCCTCGGAGCTGTTCACGCCCGCCGAGCGCCGTGTCGTCACCGACGCGACCGTGGTCGTGCGGCCGCCGCGTACGGTCAAAGACCTGGTCAGGCGCAGGATCCGCGTCGCGACCGGCAACGCTCAAGCCGACGCCCATGGTGCTCGGCACGGATCCACATCACTCTCGGATCTCCTCATGCTCGGGCTGCGTCAGCCTGCGATCGGACTTCGGGTTCCGGTCTTCATGACAGTCACCCTCGTCGCCCGGATGCTCTCCCGCAGAGCTGTCCGGACCGGCGACTACACCACCTGGTTACGCGACGAGAGCTCGCGAGCCTGATCCGAGAAGGAGCACGACTGTGAAGCTGCGAACGGGACTGGCCGCGTTGCTCGGAGTTGTTCTTGTCACCCCTGTCATCTCGCTCGTCACTGCCACGAGCGCCAGTGCCGACCCATGTGGCCCGGAGGGCAATGCGATCGCATGTGAGAACAGCAAACCGGGGAGTCCCTCGAGCGAATGGGGTATCACCGGCGCCGGCGACAGCTCGATCCAGGGGTTTGCCACCGACATCAGTGTCGACGCCGGCAACCGGATCGACTTCAAGGTCGACACGAATGCCTCGGCGTACACGGTCACGATCTACCGGATGGGCTACTACGGCGGTGACGGCGCTCGCAGGATCACCTCGGTGACCCCGTCGGCGAGCCTCCCGCAGAATCAGCCCAACTGCTATCGCGACACCACCACCGAGATCACCGACTGCGGCAACTGGGCGGTCTCGGCCTCCTGGAACGTGCCGGCGACCGCGGTCTCGGGTGTCTACGTCGCCAAGCTGGACCGCGCCGACACCAACGAGTCGAGCCACATCACCTTCATCGTCCGTGACGACGACAGCACCTCCGACGTCGTCTTCCAGACCTCCGACACCACCTGGCAGGCCTACAACAACTACGGTGGATCCAGCTTCTACACCGGTGGCGGGAACGGCCGGGCCTACAAGCTCAGCTACAACCGCCCGTTCGCGACCCGCTCCGGCGGGACGTCCCACGACTTCTTCTTCGCCAACGAATACCCGCTGGTGAGGTTCCTGGAGCGCAACGGCTACGACGTCAGCTACATCGCCGGCATCGACACCGACCGCCGCGGCGGACTGCTCACGAACCACGAGACCTTCTTGAGCGTCGGGCACGACGAGTACTGGAGCGGGCAGCAGCGCGCCAACGTCGAGGCCGCGCGCGACGCGGGCGTGAACCTGCAGTTCCTCAGCGGCAACGAGGTCTACTGGCGGACCCGCTACGAGGCCTCGAAGGACGGCACCAACACGCCCTACCGGACCCTGGTCACCTACAAGGAGTCCTGGGCGCAGGCCAAGCTCGACCCGGCGCCGGAGTCGACCGGCACCTGGCGCGACCCGCGCTACACCCCCAAGAGCCTGGGCGGCGGCAAACCCGAGAACTCCCTGACCGGCACCATCTTCATGTCCAACCTGACCGACCTGCCGGTGACGGTGAAGAAGTCCCAGGGCGGGCTACGGCTGTGGCGCAACACCGGGCTGTCCGGGATGACCGCCGACCAGACCGAGCTGGCACCACACACGGTCGGCTATGAGTCCGACGAGGACCAGGACAACGGGTTCCGACCACCCGGCCTGATCCGGATGTCGGAGACGACCGGGTTCATCGACAACCAGTACATGACCGACTTCGGCCGGACCACGGGCGACGGCACCACGACCCACGCGCTCACGCTCTACAGGGCCGCCAGCGGCGCGCTCGTCTTCGGTGCGGGATCGGTCCAATGGACCTGGGGCCTCGACTCCGAGCACGACAACCCGTACCACGACGAGACCGCCGACCGCCGGATGCAGCAGGCGCAGGTGAACCTGCTGGCCGACATGGACGCCCAGCCGACGACGCTGATGAGCGGCCTGGTCGCGGCGACCAAGACCACTGACACGACCGGTCCGTCGGTCGCCATCACGTCGCCGGCTGCCGGCTCGACGCAGCCCAACGGCACCAAGGTGACGCTCACGGGCACCGCAGCCGACACGGGCGGTGGCGTGGTCGCCGGAGTCGAGTACTCCCTCGACGAGGGCACCTCGTGGCACCCGGCGAACGGCACGACCGCCTGGTCGGTGACGTACGTCCAGCCAGGGGTGGGCAGCACCCCGGTGCGGGTCCGCGCAGTCGACGACAGCGCCAACATCGGCACCGCTGCGACCAGGAGCTTCGCGGTCACCTGCCCGTGCAGCATCCTCGGCCAGCGGGAGGTGCCGACGACCTGGAACGCCGTCACCAGCCCGGCGACACCGTCGGCCAACGACGGCGGCGCGGCCGAGCTCGGGCTGCGCTTCACGCCCCAGGCCGACGGGTACGTCGCGGGCGTCCGCTTCTTCAAGGGCGCCGGCAACACCGGCACCCACGTGGGCTCCCTGTGGAGCAGCAGCGGCGAGCGGCTGGCCCAGGTCACCTTCGCCAACGAGTCGAGCGGCGGCTGGCAGTCGGCGACGTTCAGCCAACCGGTCGCGGTCGCCGCGGGAGCGAGATACACCGTCTCCTACACGGCTCCGGCCGGGCACTACGCCGTGGCGCCCTGGGCGTTCGCGGCACAGGGGTTCGAGGCGTACCCGTTCGAGGTCGAGGGTGGCTATGGTGCCGCTCCGGCAGGGGTCTACGCAGGTGCCGGGCAGTTCCCGGCGAGCTCCTACCAGAACCCCAACTACTTCGTGGACGTGCTGTTCACGACCACGGACAACTCGCCGCTGGCCGCCACCAACCAGTGGCCGCTGGCCGACTCGTCCTCGGTCCCGCGCAACACCACGGTGAGCGCCAGGTTCACCAAGCCGGTGGTCGCCTCGACGGTCGGGCTGCGACTGACCGACTCCCTCGGCAACGTGGTGGCCGGGTCGACGGCCTATGACTCGACGACCAGGACGGTGACCTTCACCCCGTCGGCCAACCTCGCCGGGTTCGTCACCTACACCGCCACGCTCTCGGGCCAGGACAGCGGTGGGACGGCGATCACGACCGGGAAGACGTGGTCGTTCCGTACGGCCAAGCCGCCGGCCGCGGCAGGAGTCTGCCCGTGCTCGATCTATGACGAGGACGCCACGCCTACGGTCCTCCAGGATCCGGAGAACGCGCAGCTGACGCTGGGCGTCAGGTTCCGCGCCGACGTGGCCGGCACCGTCACCGGGGTCAAGTTCTACAAGGGAATCAACAACGCCGCCCCGCACACCGGCACCTTGTGGTCGGCCAGCGGCGCCGTGCTCGCCCAGGGCACCTTCACCGGCGAGTCGACCAGTGGTTGGCAGACGCTGACCTTCACCGAGCCGGTGCAGATCCAGGCGAACACCGACTACGTCGCCTCCTACCGCACCAACGGCTACTACTCGGCCACCCCGAACGCCTTCGCCTCGGCCGACCTGTCGAAGCCGCCGTTGAGGGTGACCTCGACTGCAGGTGCGTACGCCTATGGCACGGGCTTCCCGGCGGGGACCTCGCCCTCGAGCTACATGGTCGACGTCGTCTTCGAGAAGGGCGCGCCGTCGCTGACGATGACCTCGCGCAGCCCGGTTCCCGGGGCGGTCGAGGTGCCGCGCTCGAGCAACGTGGTGGCGTCGTTCTCCTCGGCGATCAGCCCCGGCTACTCGGTGTCGGCGACCTCGGACGGCCAGCCCATCCCGGGGACGACGACGCTCGGCAACTCCGGGACGACACTCACCTTCGACCCGACCTCCTCGCTGCCCGCATCCGCGGACGTGACGGTCACGATCAGTGGGGTCACCTCGACAGAGGGGGCGAGTCTGTCTACACAGACCTGGACGTTCCGGACCAGATCCGCGGAGACACCATCCAGCCAGACGCTCTTCGGTGACGTGGTGCCCGCGGTCGAGGCCCAGGACGACAGCTCTCCGGTCGAGGTCGGGACGCTGTTCAGTCCCACCCGAGACGGGCGGGTGACGGCGATCCGGTTCTACAAGGGAGCCGGCAACGGCGGCACCCACGTCGGGTCGCTGTGGACCTCGACCGGCCAGCGGCTCGCCCAGGTGACCTTCACCGGTGAGACCGCCTCCGGCTGGCAGCAGGCAACGCTGTCCAGTCCGGTCGAGGTGCAGGCAGGGGTGTCGTACATGGTCTCCTACCTGGCTCCGCAGGGGCACTATGCGACCACGTCGCAGTTCTTCGCGACCGCCTACTCCTCGGGTGACCTGACCGCTCCGGCGGGCACCAACGGTCGCTATCTCTACGGTGCCGCGGGTGGATTCCCGCAGTACTCGTTCGGGTCGACGAACTACTTCGCCGATGTCGTCTTCGAACGGGCGGGCGCGACCATCTCGGTCACCGAGCAGGATCCGGACCCGGGCACGACCGAGGTGGCTACCTCGGTGAACCCGTCGATCACGTTCTCGGCACCGATCGCGACCGGGTGGAACATGTCGGTCACGGCCAACGGCTCCTCGGTGGCGGGTTCGGCTGCGCTGAGCAGCGACGGACGTACGCTGCGCTTCACCCCGACAGCGGCGCTGCCGTCCGGGGCGACGGTGTCGGTGTCGGTCTCGGGCGTGGTCTCGACCGACGGGGCGAACCTGCCCACGCAGACGTGGTCGTTCACCACGGTCCCGGCCGTCGTGACCGAGGTGTCGCTGTTCACCGGGGTGACTCCGCAGAACGCGTCGACGCTCGACCTGATGCCGATCGAGGTCGGAACCGCCTTCAGAACGTCGGTGGCCGGCTCGGTGACGGCGATCCGGTTCTACAAGGGCACCGGCAACACCGGCACCCACACCGGCTCGCTGTGGAACGCTGCCGGCACCAGAATCGCGCAGGTGACCTTCACCGGTGAGACCGCGACCGGCTGGCAGACGGCCACGTTGCCGACACCGGTCGCGCTCACGCCGGGGGCGACGTACGTCGTGTCCTATTACGCGCCCAACGGACGCTACGCCTCGACGCCCGCTGCGCTCACCCAGTCTCGGACCGTCGGCCCGCTGACCGCTCCGGGCGGAGCCAACGGCAGGTATCGGTACGGGTCCGGAGGGGGGCTCCCGAACCGATCCTGGAACTCCACGAACTACTTCGTGGACGTGAGGTTCCGCCCGGCCTCGCCGTAGGCCGGCTGAGCGGTCCCTAATTGGGGGGATAGGTGGGGCGAGGCTCTTCGGAGCCTCGCCCGCGCCGATTTCATGGTCGTCATGACTGATGTGGATCCGCTCGGCGTGGCAGTGGTCGGGGCCGGTTACTGGGGGCCCAACCTGGTCCGCAACTTCCGGAACGCACGGGACTGGACGCTGGTAGCGGTGGTCGACCTGGACCTCGCGCGGGCCCAGGAGGTGATCGGTGGCGGCACGGACGTGCTGGCCACGAACGACCTCGACGAGGTGCTCGCGCGCGAGGACGTGGACGCGGTCGCGATCGCGACTCCGGCGGGCACGCATCGCCAGCTCGTCGAGCGGGCGCTTCGGGCCGGGAAGCACGTGCTCGTCGAGAAGCCGCTGGCCGACGACGTGGAGTCCGGGCGGAGCATGGTCGAGGCCGCGCGCGCAAACGACCTCGTGCTGATGGCCGACCACACCTACTGCTACACGCCGGTCGTGCAGAAGATCCGCGAGCTGATCGAGGACGGGTCGCTCGGCGAGATCCTGTTCGTCGACTCGGTGCGTATCAACCTTGGGCTGGTGCAACCCGACGTCGACGTCTTCTGGGACCTGGCCCCCCACGACCTCTCCATCCTCGACTTCATCCTTCCCGGCGGGCTGCGCCCCACCGGGGTCGCCGCGCACGGCGCCGACCCGCTCAGAGCGGGCAAGTCCTGCGTGGGCTACCTGACCCTGCCGCTGGAGGGCGGGGCGATGGCCCACGTCCACGTCAACTGGCTCAGCCCCACCAAGATCAGGCAGATGGTGATCGGCGGGAGCCGGCGTACGTTGGTCTGGGACGACCTCAACCCGCAACAGCGGCTCAGCGTCTTCGACCGAGGTGTCGACCTGGTCCAGCAGAGCGTGGACATCGCCGACCGCGCCGCCGCGACCATCTCCTACCGGCTGGGCGACACCTGGGCGCCGGCACTGCCCGAGTACGAGGCGCTCTCCCGGATGGTCGGCGAGTTCGCCGGGGCGATCCGGGGCGGGCGCGCACCGGTTACCGACGGGGCCGCCGGGCTCCGTGTCCTCTCCGTCCTGGAGGCGGCCCAGACCAGCCTCCGAGCCCGTGGCGCCCTCGTCGAGGTGGCCGCCGAGACCCCGACCCTGGAGCTGATCCGATGACCTCTCCCGACCTCACGAAACTGAACGGCGCGAACGTCCTGGTCACCGGGGGTGCGGGCACGATCGCCTCCACCATCGTGGATCAGCTCCTCGACGCGGGGGTCGCGCACGTCGACGTGCTCGACAGCCTGATCCGGGGCCGCAAGGCCAACCTCGACGACGCCCTCGCCACCGGTCGTGTACGGCTGGTGGAGGGCGACATCCGCGACCGCGACCTGGTCGGTGACCTGACCGCCGGCAAGGACCTGGTCTTCCACCAGGCCGCCATCCGGATCACGCTGTGCGCCGAGGAGCCCCGGCTGGCCAACGAGGTGCTCGTCGACGGCACCTTCAACGTGGTCGAGGCCGCCGTGCAGGCACGGGTGGACAAGCTGATCTACGCCTCCTCGGCCTCGGTCTTCGGGCTCGCCGAGGAGTTCCCGACTCCGGAGGGGCACCACCACAACAACAACGACACCCTGTACGGGGCCGCGAAGTCCTACAACGAGGGCCTGGTGCGGTCCTTCCGGGCGATGCACGGGCTCGACTACGTCGGGCTGCGCTACTTCAATGTCTACGGACCCCGGATGGACGTGCACGGCGCCTACACCGAGGTGCTGGTGCGGTGGATGGAGCGGATCGCCGACGGCAAGCCGCCGCTGATATTCGGTGACGGGCGCCAGACGATGGACTTCGTCTGCGTCCCCGACATCGCCCGCGCCAACATCCTGGCGGCCGCCTCCGAGGTGAACGAGGGCGTCTACAACATCGCCTCCGGCACCGAGACCTCGCTGCTGGAGCTGGCCGAGGCGCTGCTGCGGGCGATGGACTCGCCGCTCGGGGTCGAGCACGGTCCGGAGCGCGCGGTCAACGGGGTCACCCGCCGGCTCGCCTCCATCTCCGCCGCCCGCGACGACCTGGGCTGGACCCCGACGATTGGACTCGAGGAGGGGCTGCGCCAGCTCGTCGAGTGGTGGGCGCCGCTGCGCTCCGAGATCGCGGCGGGGCGCGAGCTCAGCGGAGGTACGTCGTGAGTCGCATCAACGTCATGCAGCCCTGGCTGGGCGAGGAGGAGGTCGAGGCGGTCGCCGAGGTGCTCCGCTCCGGCTGGGTCGCCCAGGGGCCGCGCGTGGCCGAGTTCGAGCGCCGCTTCGCTGCCTCGCAGCAGGCTGCTCACGCGGTCGCCACCTCGAGCTGTACGACGGCGCTCCACCTGGCGCTGGTCGTGGCGGGAGTGAGCCCCGGTGACGACGTCGTCGTCCCGTCCTTCTCCTTCATCGCGACCGCCAACGCCGCGGTCTATGTCGGCGCCCGGCCGGTCTTCGCGGACGTCTCACCGGTCTCCGGGAACCTCACCGCGTCGACCGTTCGGGAAGCCCTCACGCCGCGGACGACCGCGGTGATCGTGGTCGACCAGGGTGGGGTGCCGGTCGACCTGGACTCGATCCGGAAGGTCTGTGACCCGCTCGGCATCATGGTGATCGAGGACGCCGCCTGCGGCGCCGGGTCGACCTATCGAGGTCGTCCCGTGGGCGCCGGCGCCGAGATCGCTGCCTGGTCCTTCCACCCGCGCAAGATCCTCACCACCGGCGAGGGCGGGATGCTCACCACCTCGCGCGCTGACCTGGCCGAGCGGGCACGCAAGCTGCGAGAGCACGCGATGAGCGTCTCCGCCGCCGACCGGCACGCCAGCCTGGTCTCCCCGCCGGAGTCCTACGACGAGGTCGGGTTCAACTTCCGGATGACCGACCTGCAGGCCGCGGTCGGCCTGGTGCAGCTCGACCGGCTGCCCGAGGTCGTCGCCCGGCGCCGCGAGCTTGCCGCCGTCTACGCGAAGTCGGTCGCCGAGATCGGCGGGCTGCGGGCCGTGGCCGACCCGGCCTGGGGCACCTCCAACTTCCAGTCGTTCTGGATCGAGGTGGGGTACCCCTACGGGCTGGACCGGGAGGGGCTGCTGAGCGCCCTCGCCGAGGCCGGGGTCTCGGCGCGACGCGGGATCATGGCGTCGCACCGGCAGCCGGCGTACGCCTCGCCGTCCGTCAGCCTGCCGGCCACCGAGCACCTCACCGACAACACGCTCATCCTGCCGCTCTTCCACCAGATCTCGGATTCGGAGCAGGCGCGGGTCATCGACGTACTCCGGCAGGGGGGAGGGCGTCGATGACCACGCTCGTCCTGGTCGCGGCCAGCGGGCTCGCCGGAGAGATCGCGGCGGCGGCGGAGTACGACGAAATCGTCGCCGTCGACGACGACCGCGAGTGCTGGGGCCAGATGATCGGCTCGGTCGACGGGACCGGCGGGGTCAAGGTCATCGGGCCGGTCGAGGTCGCCACCGACTGCGGTGACGACCTGGTCATCTGCGCCGGGGCCGGGTCGACGCGCCGACGCCTCTACAACCGGCTGATCGGCTACGGGGTGGCGCCGGAGCGCTACGCGACCATCGTTCATCCCGCCGCCTCGGTGCCTCCGGGCTGCGAGCTCGGTGCCGGGACCGTGCTGCTCGCCGGGGTCGTGCTGACCGCCGGCGTACGCGTCGGGCGCCATGTCGTCGCGATGCCCAACGCGGTCCTCACCCACGACGACATCGTCGGCGACTACGCGACCATCTGCGCCGGGGTGACCCTCGGCGGCGAGGTCGTGATCGGTGAGGCCGCCTACCTCGGGATGAGCTCCTCGGTGCGTCAGCGCACCACCGTCGGAGCCGACTCCGTCCTCGGCATGGGAGCGGTCCTGCTCAACGACCTGCCCGCCGGGGAGACCTGGGCCGGAGTGCCCGCCCGCCGTCTCAATTCACGTCAGGAGCTGATCTGGTGAAGGTGCCCTTCGTCGACCTCGGGTCGCAGCAGTCGGAGATAGAGGACGAGGTACGCCTCGGGCTGGACCGCGTCTTCGAGCGCACCGCCTTCGTGGGCGGGCCGGAGGTGACCTCGTTCGAGAACGCGTACGCGGCCTTCGTCGGTGCTCGTCACTGTGTCGGGGTCGGGAACGGGACCGACGCGCTCGAGCTGGCGATGCGGGCCGTCGGGGTGCGGCCCGGTGGCGAGGTGATCGTGCCCGCCAACACCTTCATCGCGACCGCCGAGGCGGCCAGCCGGATCGGTGCCGTACCGGTGCCCGTGGACGTCGACGAGTCGCACCTGTTGATCGAC
The DNA here is from genome assembly GCF_040639295.1 of Nocardioides sp. NPDC023903. Taxonomy (NCBI): domain Bacteria; kingdom Bacillati; phylum Actinomycetota; class Actinomycetes; order Propionibacteriales; family Nocardioidaceae; genus Nocardioides; species Nocardioides sp. NPDC023903. The sequence goes on from NZ_JBEZZS010000040.1 coordinate 33,945, forward strand.
CCGGCCGCGGTCGAGCGGGCGCTCACGCCGCGTACGCAGGCGATCGTGCCGGTGCACCTGTTCGGGCAGACCGCGTTCGTGGAGCAGCTGCTCCTGCTCGCGTCTGCTGCCGGGATCCCGGTGATCGAGGACGCGGCGCAGTCGCAGGGCGCTCGTCGGAACGGTCGCCCGGGCGGCTCGCTCGCCACCGTCGCGGCGACCAGCTTCTACCCCGGCAAGAACCTCGGCGCGGCCGGTGACGCGGGTGCGGTGACGACCTCCGACCCGGAGATCGCGCGGATGGTACGGCTGCTCGCTGCCCACGGCTCGGAGACGAAGTACGTCCACGAGGTCGTCGGGATGAACTCCCGTCTCGACACGGTCCAAGCCGTCGTACTGTCTGCGAAGCTGGCGCGGCTGGAGAAGTGGAACGAGCTGCGCCGTCAGGCCGCCGACCGCTACCACGCTCTTCTCGACGGGGTGCCCGGTCTTCGGCTGCCTTCGTCCGCGCCGGGAAACGTCGACGTCTGGCACCTCTATGTCGTCCGGGTCGATGACCGTGACCGGGTGCTCGAGGCGCTGCTGGAGGCCGGGATCGGCACCGGGATCCACTATCCGTTCCCGGTTCATCTGACTGCTGCGTACGCCTCGCTGGGGTTCGGCGAGGGCTCCTTCCCGGTCGCGGAGCGGGCGGCGGGCGAGATCCTGTCGCTGCCGATGTTCCCGCACCTGAGCCCGGAGCAGCAGGAGTACGTCGCCGATGTGCTCACCGCGGCGGTGAGGCATGGGTGAGGTGCGTACACCGGTCTCCATCGTCTGCGTCTACAACGACCCGGCGGTGCTGGAGTCGTGCCTGGCGGCCTCGATCAAGGCCGGTCCGGGAGCATCGCGGCAGACCGAGGTGATCCCCGTCGACAACGTCTCGAATGCGTTCGCGAGCGCCGGTGCGGCGCTGAACCACGGCGCCCGGATGGCACGCAACGAGGTCGTCGTCTTCGTCCACCAGGACGTCTACCTGCACTCGCTGCCCGCGCTCGAGGCCGCCGCCGCGACCCTCCTCGCCGACCCGGCGATCGGGGTGCTGGGTGCGGTCGGGGTCAGCCACCGCGGCGAGGTCGTCGGCGCGATGCGCGATCGGGTCGTCCCGCTCGGCCGCTCCACCTCGGTCCCGGTCGACGTCGACTCGCTCGACGAGGTGCTCTTCATGGTCACCCGCTCACAGGTCCTGCGCGAGCCGCTCTCCGAGTCGCCCGACCTGGCCTGGCACGCGTACGCCGTCGAGTACTGCCTCCGCATGCGCGCCTCCGGCCGCCGCGCCGCCGCCGTCGACATCCCGCTGACCCACAACAGCATGACCACCAACCTCGCCCGCCTCGACGTCGCCCACCGCAGCGTCGGTCACACCTACGCGAGCCTCGTGCCCGTGCGTACGACGTGCGGGATCGTGGCCGGTGAGCACGGTGCCGCGACCACCTCCTGGCCCGTCCGGCGCGCCCGTGGCGCGCGTACGTTCTGGGGCGAGTCCGTCCGCGCCCGCCGGGTGAGGCGCTCGCTGCGCGGGGTCGTTCCGGCCCCGGGCCATGCTCGGGGCCAGGTGGTGCTCGCCGACATCCGGCTGCTCGTCGACGACGTCGCCCGGCTCGCCGGCAGCTCCTCGATCCGCGTCATCGACCCCTCCCGCGACGGCACCGTCGGCGAGGCCGAGGGTCTCGAGCGCAACGGCATCGCCTTCTCCGCCGCCACCCTCCGCTGGCCCGGTGTCGTAGCCGCCGTCGCCGCCACCACCCCCGACCAGCTCCTCCTCGTCTCCGGCCTGCGCCCCGAGGAGATCGCCCCCCTCGCCGCCACCACCACCGGCCCCTACGTCGTAGGCCTAGCCCGCGACACCGGCCTCTGGCTCCTCCTCGGCGCCGATCCCGCCGCCCTGGCTCCGCTGTGGAGTCGGCCGCGGAACCGGCCGTTCTTCGTGGGGTGACCCGGTCGGCCGGGTGTCACGCCGGCCGGCGGCGCAGCCGCGCGCGAACCGCAGCAGCGGCCCACTCGGGGGCGAGGTCGCGGACACGGCCGGCGCCGCCGCGGCGAGTCTGGCGCCACATGGAGATCCGGTCGGTGAGCGGCATCGCGCCGAGGAGACCGGCGGTGATGTCGGCGCCGGTGCGGCTGAACGGGTTGGTCGCCTGGACGGAGACGGTGAGCAGGTCGAGGTGGCCGCGGCCGCGTACGGGGGCGAGCAGGTCGTCGCCGAGGCGCTGCGGGGTCAGGTAGAGCGACTCGGCGTCCGCGACCCACCCGGGGCCGGTGTGGCACTCGAGGATCGCCTGGGCGGTCGAGCTGCCGCGTGAGACCCGCTCACGCGGGCGGCGGACCAGGTCGAGGAGGGTGTCGCGCAGCTGGTCGGCGGTCTTCGGCCGCAGCATCAGGTGGTCGATCCCCGGGGAGTCGGAGCCCCACACCGCACACTCGGGCCGATGGCCGCGGAAGGTGACGACCGGGTTGCCGAGGCCGCCGGACTCGAGCAGCGAGGTGAGCCCGGCGAACGGGAACGAGTCGAGATAGACGTCGGCGGCATGGTGCAGCGGGGCCACGTCGGGGAGCATGCCGACGGCCTGGATCCGTCCGGACGTACGCCGCGCCAGCCCGGCCCATGGCTCCGACTCCGGGTTGGGGCCGGCGACCCGCCACTGCAGGCGGGGTTCGGCTGCCACGGCGGCCTCGACGGCCGCCAGGTAGGTGTCGCCGCCCTGGAACTTGCTCGAGTCGGCGGCGGTCACGACCAGCACGTCGGACGCGCGTACGTTCCACTGCGGCTTCGCGGTCTCGCGACGCTTGGTCCGGCCGCGGACGGACAGCGGCCGGTTGCGCACGATCGACCGCTCCATCGGCAGACCGCGACGGTGCTGGGCGAGGTCCTGGCCGCTGCGGCGCAGGTGGACGACCCGGTCGTAGGCCCGCACGCCGACCCAGAAGACGTGGTCGGTGTTGTCGATGTAGATCACGGGTGGCAGGTCGCGACGGTCGGCGAAGGCGAGGGCGGGGACCACGTCGAAGGGGTGGCAGTGGGAGACCACCAGGTCGGCGGTCGAGGCGAGCGCGCGCAGCCGGGCGGCGCGGTGGAGCAGGCTCCCGGGCATCGTGTCGAGCAGGGTCAGACCGACCCGGTCCCCGACGCGAGAAGCGATCTTGGCCGGCACCGGCGAGGTCATCTGCCGGGTGGCGACGATCTCGTGGGACCGTTCGGCGAGCTGGTCGGTCCAGCCGGCGATGATCTGGGTGTGCCCGCCGCTCTGGTACATCTGCGTGACCACGTGCAGCGTGCGCCGCGGGCGGGTCGGCACCGGCACCGACGGGAGCGAGCGACCCAGCTCGGTGAGCAGCAGCTCGAGCGGCTTGTACGCGAACCAGCCGGTGTGGTTGCCCCAGGCGAACTCTGCCGCGGCCTGGGCCAGAGCGGCCGCGCGCTGCGGCCTTCGTCGAGCGGCAGCCGCGGCGGCTGCGTACATCTCCTCGAGGGTGTCGTGGTTGTCGTCGAGACGGTCAGACATGGACGTCCTCGTTCAGTGTCGTGGGGGGCTCACTCGGGGTGGGGGAGCCGGCGCCCGAGCGGAACCAGCTCACGTCCTCGCGCCGGCGCCGCAGCAGCACCGCCCACACGGCGGCGAGCACCAGGCCGGTGACCGCGCAGGTCACCCAGACCGACGGCTGCGCGACGCGCATTCCGACGGCCGCAGCCCAGACGCCGAGCGCGCCGAGAGCCGGCAGGGCGGCCCCGGCGGCGAGGCCACCGAGCCCGATCCCGGCCCGCGCGAGGTAGAAGAGGTGCAACGGCAGGATGACGACGAGCCCGACCGCGAACGTGGCCAGCCCGACCCCGCCGACGCCGGACCACGCCGCCCCCGCCAGCAACGCCGGCACCAGGGCGATCAGCCAGACGATCTGGATCGTCATCAGGCTGCGGGTCGAGCCGGCGATGACCAGGAAGTCGTACGCGAGCTCGAAGGAGATCCGCAGCACGGCCAGCGCGCCGAGCCAGAGGAGCGGTGCCGCGGCCGCCTGCCAGACATCGCCGTAGACGAGACCGATCACCTCGGGGGCCAGCGCGGCCAGCGCCGAGCAGCCCGGGAGCGTCACGGTCAGGACCAGCGCGGAGAGCCGCGTGAAGGCGTGCCGCATCCCGGCCGGGTCGCGCTGCAGCCGGGCGAAGATCACCGGCGTGACCTGCCGCAACGGTCGCGACAGCATCGTGACCGGCCAGCTGGAGAGGTTGAAGGCGACCACGTAGAACCCGAGCGCGGTCGCACCCAGCATGCTGCCGATGACGATCTGGTCGGCGAACCCCACCGCGAAGACCAGGATGCTGGTCACCGCCAGCGGGGCGCCGAAGCGGAGCAGCGTGACCGCGTGCGCACGGGAGAGCCCCATCCGCCACGGCAGCGGCGACATCCGCAGGAACATCACGGTGGTGACGGATACGCCGAGAAGGTGACCGATGACCAGGGAGTACGGACCGGCGCCGGCCAGCGCCAGCCCGAGCATGACGGGGACCGCCACGAGCGTGGCCATCTGGTCGATGAGCATCCGTTTGCCCTGCATCAGGTTGCGCTGCAGCAGCGCCGCGGGGGTCGCGGTGATCCCGCTGAGCACGACCGGGACGGCGAACATCGCCACCAGAACCGCTGCGTCCGGTTCGCCCATCGCCCGCGCGTAGGGGCCGGCCCCGATCACCATCCCCGCGGCGATGAGCAGGCTGGCCACGACCGAGATCGTGGTCACCGTCGGCGCGATCTCGCGCGGGTCGTCCTTCCAACGCACCACCGCGAGGCTCACGCCGAGCTCGTTGAAGCTCAGCACCGCCATCAGGGCAAGGAAGGCGACGGCGTACGTCCCATAGCTCTCCGGCCCGAGCAGCCGCGCGACGAGGATGCCGACGACCATCGTGCCGAGCTTGGTCACCGCCGTGTTCGCGATGCTCCAGGCGAGGGCGGTGTGGGGGCGGGTCTCAGCCAAGGTCGGTCTCCGGCGGCGTCTCGGCGCGGCGCGCTTTGCGCCGCAACAGGATCGGGTCGATGCGTACGACCAGGTAGAGGGTCGCCGCGGCGCCGAGCAGCCCGGAGACGGCGAAGGCCCGCTTCGAGCTCCCGCCGACGGGGTAGACCACGGTCGAACCGGGGGCCTCCTTGGTCGTCATCCGGAACGCCTTGTCCACCCGGTACTCGTCCTGCACCCGGTCGAGCTCAGCGGTCATCTCCTCGACCAGCTGCTCCTTGCGGGTGCGGACGGTCTCCGGGTCGGGGCCGACGACCTCGATGATCAGCCACTGGTCGGTGTAGTTGGGCGCCCACTGGCCGCCGGTGTCGGGCAGCCGGACGGTCCATCCGTCGCGTACGCCCATCCCGATCAGCCCCGCGTCGGTGGCGGTGAACTTCGGAATCTGCCGGGTGCCGACGACGAGCTTGCCGACCACGCCGGCGGTGATCACCAGATCCTCGGAGGTCGCCCGCAGCGCGTTGGGATACTGCGCGTTCTTCGGAGCCAGGAAGACCAGATCCGTACGCGTCCAGTAGACGCTGCGGTCCTGGCTGGCGTAGTTCGCGGCGGCGAGGGTGAGGATCGCGCCGACCACCACGATCGGCCATCGTCGGACCATCGCCCGCAGCAGGTCCCACAGCGCCATGGTCGGAACGCTAGGTCCGCCGAGGCCGAGTCCGCCCAGGTCAGCGGGGTCATCGCCCAAATCGGGTAGGACCTCGGCGAGGTTGGCTCGCGCCGATCCTGGATCGGTACGTTCGGGCGCATGGTCTTGTCGGAGTTCGTCGGTGCGATCCGGCGGCGTTGGTATCTCGCGGTGGTCGGCATCCTCCTGACCGGCGTGCTCGGCTGGAGCGCGTCGGCCTTCGTGGCGCCGACCTACACCGCCCGGGGCCTGGTCCTGATGCTCCCCTCCAAGAACGCGGTCGGCCCCGGCGGCAACCCGTTCCTGGGGCTCGGCGGGCTCGACCTGCCGGCCCGGGTCGTGGTCGCCTACTACACCAGCGCGCCCGCCCAGGAGGCGATCGCGGAGGTCACCCCGGGTGCCGCGGTCACGGTCTCGATGGAGGAGTCGACACGCGGCCCGGTGATCGCGATCGATGTCAGTGCGGACAGCGAGGCCAACGCCATCGAGGCGCTCGACTTCGTCGCCGAGTCCATCCCGGAGACCCTCGGCAGGCTCCAGGACGAGGTCAACGCGAAGGGCAATGCCCGGCTGCGCTCCCGGCCGCTCGCGCTGGACGAGACGGCAGCCATCGACGGCAGCGGTCCGCTGCGGGCGCGGATCATGGCCGTTGTGCTCGGTCTCGCGATGACCGCGGTGCTGGTCTATGCGATCGACGGGATCGTGCTGCGCAGGCGCCTGGCTCGCGAGGAGCGAGCCGCGTCCCTGGCTGCCCAGGACGCCGCCTACGACGACGAGCCTGAAGACGACCAGTACGTCCAAGGCGACCGGAACGACCGCGACCGGGACGACCGGGGCGACGACCACGTCGTCCAGCGCCTCCACGGCTGAGGCGAGAACGATGGCCGTACGCCGTGGTGTCGATGCGGTGACGTGGCTGAGCCTCTACACGTTCGCCGTCTTCGTGATCCCTTCCTGGCTGGTCTTCCGGCCGTTGGGCAGCGCCGGCTCGGTCTCGATGCTGATGGGGCTGGGCAGCTTCGCGCTCTGGGTGCTGCTGAGCATCGGCCGGCCGCTGCCGGTCGACCGGCCCCCGCAGCCGATGCGGTTGGTGCTCGCGCTGTTCCTGTTCAGCGTCGGAGTCACCTATGTCATCGCGATGTCGCGTCCGATCAGCCGCGACGAGATCAGCCCGGCCGACGTCGCGATCCTCGCGATGGTCTCCTGGGTGGGCACGCTGCTGCTTGCCGGCGACGCCATCCCGAGCATGGCCAGGGTCCACGTGCTGGTGTGGCGGCTGGTCGTGGGCGGCAGCTTCCTCGCGGTCCTCGGCCTGGCCCAGTTCTTCCTCCGGCAGATCTTCGTCGACCGGATCTCGGTCCCCGTCCTGACGCCGATGACGACGGTCGAGCTGGCGATGCGCAACGGCCTCGTACGTCCCGCCGGCACCGCCCTGAGCCCGATCGAGTACGGCACCCTGATGGGGATGCTGGTGCCGATCGCGCTCCACGTCGGCTTCCAGCACCGCAACCTCAACCCGCTCGTCCGCTGGGCCCCGGTCGTGCTGATCTGCATGATCATCGCCGCCTCCTCGAGCCGGTCGGCCTACCTCGGCGCCGCCATCGCGGTGGCGGTCTGCATGATCGGCTGGTCGCGCAAGCAGCGGGCGATGGTGCTCGGGCTCGCGGTCGGCGGGCTGGGGCTGGTGTTCCTGGTCGCGCCCCGGATCATCAACTCGGTGACCGGCATGTTCGTCGGTGCCGAGGAGGACCCGAGCGTCACCTCGCGCACCGACAGCTACGGGGTGGCCTGGTTCTTCGTCGACCGCAACCCCTTCTTCGGGCGCGGGCTGGGGACGTTCCTGCCGAAGTACCGCATCTTCGACAATCAGTACCTCCAGATGATGGTGAGCATCGGGATCATCGGCGTGCTTCTCTTCGTAGCGTTCGTCGTCGCGACGTTCATCCAGCTCGCCAGGGTCTATCGCGCCTGCGAGGACCCGAAGACGCGCGACCTCGTCGTCGCGCTCATCGGCGCTGCCGCCGCCGGCTTCGCCGGGCTGGCCTTCTTCGACGCGTTCGCCTTCCCGATGACGATGGGCACGATCTTCCTGGTGCTCGGGTTGGCGAGCGCGGTCACCCGGCTGAACGCACGGTCACCATCTGCGAAGGCGCCACCGGATCGCACCGAGGCCAGGGGCGAGGTCGCGCAGACCGTACGCCCCGGGTGACCCGCGTTAGCCCGCCCCGTCAGCGCATCCCGATCAGGTCGTGCAGGGCAGGTTGCGCACCACGACGGGCTGGCCGGCGGAGTTCAGCGTCGCGGTCGCTGCCTGCCACTGGGTGACCAGGCTGCACCTGACGTCGAGCGGCCCGAAGACCCAGCTCCGGTCGACCACGTACAGGTTCCTCACCGTGCCGGGTGTGCCGAGCCGGAAGGGGTAGCCGCCGCCGCTCACGATCAGGCCGTCGATGTCGACGGAGGTGTTGTCCTGGTCGGGGTAGAAGAACGGGGCGGTGCCGCCGCAGTTGTTGGTGTCGACGAAGTCGATGACCGTCTTCCGGACGGTGAGCGCCCCGCCGCCGTAGCCCTGGATGCCGTCACCGTGCCAGTCGGTGCAGACGTCGGGAGAGACGACACGTACGTAGGAGTCGTGGATCGCGACGCCGCCGCACGCCGACTTCCCCTGGGCCCGGAAGCCCTCGGGAACCCCGTCGATGAGTACGTTGCGCGCCGTGTAGCCGCCCGAGGTGACCGCCGGCCAGGCCTCGTCCGTCGTCGGGGCCGAGCCACGGACGATCTCGGAGTCCTCGATGACGAGGCCGGTCGCGCAGGTGGCGCTGGCGTAGTTGACGATCACCGAGCCGACCGCCTGCACCCGGCGCAGGGTCACGTTCTTGGCGGTGACGTTGATCGTCCCGTTCGTCACGCGCAGGTCCTCGACGACTGCCCCCGGCGTACTGATCGTGTACGTCCCGGTCGCCGACCGCTTCGGCTGCCAGCCGTCCGGCAGCCCGGCCGAGGCGCGGGTCGGGAACCCACCGGCGGGAGGGGCGGAGGTCGGCGATGGGGCGGACGTCGTCGGGGTGCTGGCCGGGGAGCTCGGGGAGGTCGACGGAGCTGTCGGCGAGCTCGCCGGCGCGCTCGGGCTGACGCTCGTCGAGGGACTGGGACTCTGGGACGGAGAAGCGCTGGAGGGCGACGCACTGCCGGACGGTGTCGGTGAGGTCGTCGGCTCCTCGCCAGAGCCGGTCGGCCGCACGACGACGTCGACCTGATAGTTGGTGGCGCGGTAGGTCGAGCGGGGGAACTCGCCCGGCTGGTAGGTGTAGACACCCGCGTTCGGGCGGGCCGACAGCGGACCGTTACTGATCGAACGGTCGAAGAAGTCCTCGTCGGTCGAGTAGTGACCACCGGGGGCGGTGTAGGAGACGACGTAGGAGCGGCCTGGCTCGAGACGTACCGGCCGCTCGAGCGTGACGGCCCGCAGGCCGTCTCCGGCCGCGCCGCCGAGCTGGGCGCGGGCGCGGGCGAGCGGGCGGCCTCGTCCTGACCATAGGGTGGCCTGGTGCGGGCCGTGGTTGTTCGGGCCCAGGTACACCTGGACCGCGACCGCCTCGACGGGCTCCGAGGTCCGGAACCGCAGCCCGAGCTCGACCGGCCGGGAGTCGGGGTCCGTCAGGACCGCGGGGACCGCGTCGTCGGGGAGAAGGCTGACCGTCTCCGGGTGCGCGGTCGCCGTGCCGAACGCCCAGAGGCCGCTGCCGGCGATCAGGGTGACCAGGACGCTGGCGAAGGCGGTACGCCGCCACCGGGTGGTCCCGCGGCGACCGTGGGGAGGTCGGTCGATCCGTCGTCGATGCGTGCTGGGGGGCATGCTGTGGGAGGGCATGAATGCACCTGTTCGTATGGGATACCGCCGAAGGCATCGACACTACGTTTGATCCGTCCGGAACAGACACCCCCAAAACTCGGTATCTATGGCGGGTTTTCCAGCCCCAGACGTCACTCGCAGGGTAGGTCGCGGATCGGGACCGGCTGGCCCGCTGAGTCCATCGTGACCACGGCCGCGCTCCATTCGGTGACCACCGAGCAGTTGACGTCGAGCGGGCTGTAGACCCAGCTCTGGTCGACCACGTAGAGGTTGCGGACCGGCCCAGGCATGCCATTGCGGAACGGATAGCCGCCGCCGGCCACGACCAGGCCGTCGATGTCGACCGATTCGTTGCCCTGATCGGTGGGATTGAAGAAGGGGGCGGTGCCGTGGCACTCGTTCTTGACGTCCAGGATCATCACCGTACGGCGTACCTTGACCTTGCCGCCGCCGTAGCCCTGCAGGCCGTCGCCGTGCCAGTCGCTGCACACGTCCGGCGAGGTGACCCGGATGAAGGAGTCCTGGATCCCGATGCCGCCGCAGCGCTCCTTGTTGGAGGCGCGCAACCCCTCGGGTACGCCGTCGATGACGACGTTGCGCACCGTGTAGCCGCCCGCGGAGACCGCCGGCCAGGCCTCCTCGGTCGTGGGGGCGCTGCTGCGGATGAAGTCGGAGTCCTCGATCAGCAGCCCGGTGTTGCACTGGTCGTTGTAGTCGTTGACCACGACCGAGGCGATCGCCTCGACGCGGCGCAGGGTGACGCCGGGCGCGGTGACGTAGATGACGCCGTTGGTGATCCGCAGGTCCTCCACGACAGCTCCGCGATGCCGGATCCAGTAGTCCCCGGTCGCGGTGCGCTTCGGCTTCCAGCCGTCGGGCAGCCCCGCGGACTCACGGGTGGGGAAGCCCTTGGCAGGCGGCGCGGCGGTCGAGGACTGCGTACGCCCCGGGGTCGCCGACGGCGCCGGCGTCGGTGTCGGCGGGGTCGAGGAGACCAACGGGCTCGGGTCGGCCGAAGGAGTGGGGGAGGGGGACACGCTCGCGGGTGGCTTGACCGTCGGCAACGAGTCGGAGCCGACGTTGCGTACCGGGCTCGAGTTGGGCCACAGGAACCACGTCAAGGCGACCAGCAGCAGAGCCAGCCCACCCGCGATCGCGATCCGCCGGCGCCGGCCTGGCTTGGTTGGCATGTGTTCGCACCCGTTCGCGTCTCGATGGCCATTGTCTTGTCGGCACTGTTGCGTCGACACTGCCCGACCTCATGGTCGGGGGCATCCTTCAAACTGGTTACTTCTCTCGGGCCGGCGCAGAGGTTCAGCGCAGCCTCTTGACCAGGCCCGCAGCCTGGCGCTCCACCCTTCTGGCGATGCCCTGCCCGGTCAGGATGTATCTGCGTACGCTGGCCCCGTCGTCGTCCGCGGTGATGCTGAACCTCGGCTGCAGCCAGGCTCCGGACACCGCCTGGGCACGGTCGCTGGTGTAGACGTGCTCATAGCTCAGACGGCGCAGGTGACGCAGCGTGGCGCGGTCGTAGCGGCCCAGCGGGAGCGCCGCCTCGTCCACGGTCTCCCCGGCCGCCATGGTGATGTGCTCGCGGGCCTGGATCAGCTCGCGGCGTACGCCCGCGGCGTCGAGGCCACGCCAGCTGACGTGGTCCATGCCGTGGGTGCCGATCCGCATGCCCGCCACCCGGAGGAGACGGACGTCGAGACGGTCGACGCTTCCCGGCTTCCCGAGCCGTCCCGCCAGGACGAAGAAGGTCGCGGTCAGGCCGCGGGCCTGCAGACCCGGCAGCCCGATCGCGACGTCGGAGTGGTTGCCGTCGTCGAAGCTGATTCGCACCTCGGGGCGGCCGGCGACGGCATCGAGGATGTCCTCGTAGGCGTCCTGGCTGATCCAGTAGCGGTCCTCGCCCGGCTCCAGCTCGCGCTCGGGCTCGCCAATGCCGTGGAAGCAGATGTTGGTCACGTGGGCGGGCATGTCCTCCACGCTAAGGATCCGGAGACCGCGTCCGGCCCACCTGTGGGAAGGCCTACCTCATACGGGGGATCTGCGGTCGGGAGGAGGGTCCGGTGGGGGTGGACCCCGCCGAGACTCATGACGTGTCGCTCCCCATCCGAACCATCGCCGTCGTGGTGGTGACCTACAACAGCGCTCATCTGCTGGCCGATCTCGTCGGCTCTCTGCCGGGTGGGCTGGCCGGTCTCGGGTGGCGGCTGGTGGTCGCCGACAACGCCTCCGCCGACGACACCGTGGCGACCGCGCGCCGCCTAGCGCCTGACGCGACCGTCATCGAGACCGGCCGCAACGGCGGCTACGCCGCCGGGATCAACGCAGGTGTCGCGGCCGCCTTCGCCTCTGATCCCGATGTCGACGCGGTGCTGGTCCTGAACCCGGATGTACGTCTCGAGCCCGACTGTGTCGCGGCGCTCGCCCGCGAGCTCGTGTTCGGAGTCGGCGTCGCCGTGCCCCGGCTGGTCGACGCCGAGGGCCGGCTGATCGAGTCGATGCGTGGCGCACCGAGCCTGGTGCGGGCCTTCGCCGACGCCGTAGTGGGCGCCAACCGCGCCGGCCGCGTCCGGTGGGCGGGGGAGATCGTGGCCGACCCGGCGGAGTACGAGCGCGGCCAGGACACCGACTGGGCCGAGGGGTCGACGCAGCTGATCAGCGCCGAGTGCTGGCGCGCGTGCGGCCCCTGGGACGAGTCCTACTTCCTCTACTCCGAGGAGACCGAGTTCCACCTGCGCGCCCGCGACCGGGGCTTCCGGGTGCGGTTCGCGCCCGCCGCCCGCGCCGTACACCTTGGCGGCGAGTCCACCACCTCACCTGGACTGTGGGCACTCCTCGTCGCCAACCGGGTGCGGCTCTTCACGGTCCGCCGCGGGCGGGTCCAGGGGGCTGCGTACTGGCTGATGGTGCTGGCTCGCGAGTGCAGCCGGGCGCTGCTGGGAAAGCAGACCTCCCGGCGTGCGGTACGCACCCTGGTCAGCCCGCGCCGGATGAGCGCCCCGCGTGGGCCCGAGTGGGTGGCGAGCGCATGAAGGCCGTGCTCGCCCCGATCACCGCCGAGGACCTCCCGGCCGTCTCGACGTTCCTGCACGAGCAGCTGAACCCGCGGGTGCGGGAGCTGGAGTGGACCCAGGCGCTGCGCGTGCCCTGGGACGTACCTCAGGCCAACCACGGGTTCTTCCTCGCCGAGGGGGAGCGGGTGGTCGGGGCCTACCTCGCCTACTACTCCGAGCGTCGGGTCGGCGCGGACACGCTGCAGATCTGCAACCTCGGCGCCTGGTGCGTGCTCGACAGCCACCGCCATCAGGGGCTGCGGCTGCTGACCACGCTGCTCAAGCAGCCCGGCTACGAGTTCACCGACTTCTCGCCCTCGGGCAACGTCATCGCGCTCAACCGGAAGCTCAAGTTCACGGACCTGGACACGACCACCTCGCTGGTGCCCGCTGTGGCGCTGCCGAGGCGGCGCGGGGTGCGGGTGAGCAGTCGTCCCGACGTACTGGACTCGGTCCTGCAGGGCGAGGAGCGGGACCTCTATGCCGACCACCGTGCCGCGGCGGCGGCCCGACACGTCGTGCTGAGCACGGGCTCCGAGCACTGCTATGTCGTGGCCCGCAAGGACACGCGCAAGGGCGTACGCGCCTTCGCCTCGGTCCTCTACGCGAGCAACCCGGAGCTGCTCCGGCGGCACGCGCCGCGGCTGGCCTCGCACCTGCTGACCCAGCACGGCGTCGCGGCGACCCTGGTCGAGCACCGGGTCGCCGGCGGGGCGCCGGACGGTTCCTACCGGCTCTCGCGGTCGCGGCCGAAGATGCTGCGCAGCGACGCCCTCGACCCGGCCCGGGTCGATTACCTGTACAGCGAGCTGACATGTCTGGAGTGGTGAGATGCCGAACGTTGGGGGCATAGCCGTCGGGGGTGTGCCCGTGCGGCTGCTGGCGGAGCGGGTCGGATCGACCCCGTTCTTCGCCTATGACCGGGCTGCGATCGACGCCCGGGTCGCCTCGTTGCGGTCCGCGCTGCCCGGGGATGTGCACCTGAGCTACGCGGTCAAGGCCAACCCGATGCCCGCGGTGGTGCAGCACCTGGCCCGCACCGTCGACGCGCTCGACGTCGCCTCCGGGGCCGAGATGCGGGTGGCGCTCGACACCGGGACGGATCCAGGGGCGGTGAGCTTCGCGGGACCGGGGAAGTCGGTCGGCGAGCTGACCCAGGCCGTCGCAGCCGGGGTGCTCGTTGAGATCGAGTCGCCGCTGGAGGCCGACCGCCTGGTCGAGGCCGCCGAGCGCCTCGGGATCCGGCCGCGGGTCGCGGTGCGGGTCAACCCGGACTTCGAGGTCAAGGGCTCCGGGATGCGGATGGGCGGCGGCGCCCAGCAGTTCGGGGTCGACGCCGAGACGGTCCCGCTGCTGCTCAAGACGCTGCACGACCGCGACGTCGAGGTGGCCGGCTTCCATGTCTTCTCCGGTTCCCAGAACCTGCACGCCGAGATCCTCGCCGAGGCGCAGGAGCGCACCGTCGACCTCGTCCTCCGGCTGTCCGGTGACCTTCCTTCGGCGATGACGTATCTCAACATCGGCGGCGGCTTCGGCATCCCGTACTACACCCAGGATCAGCCACTCGACCTCCCGCTGGTCGGATCGCGCCTCGAGGAGTTGCTGGTCACCCGCGTACGTCCTGCGCTGCCGTCCGCGCAGGTCGTCATCGAGCTCGGTCGCTACCTGGTCGGCGAGGCCGGTGTCTATGTGACCAGGGTCGTCGACCGCAAGATCTCCCGCGGCAAGACCTTCCTGATCGTCGACGGCGGCATGCACCACCAGCTCGCCGCCTCCGGCAACTTCGGCCAAGTCATCCGCCGCAACTACCCGATCTCCGTCGCGGCTGCTCAGGACGCCGAGGCTGTAGAGGAGACCGTGCAGGTCGTCGGCTGCCTGTGCACACCCCTGGACCTGCTCGGCGACAAGGTGAGCCTGCCCCGCGCTGAGGTGGGCGACCTGGTCGTGGTCCACCAGGCCGGGGCGTACGGCCTCACCGCCAGCCCCACTGCCTTCCTCAGCCACCCGGCGCCGCTCGAAGTGCTCGTCTGAGTCCCCTGAATCTTCCGAACCGAAGGAGTACGTCCATGACCATCGACACCACCGAATCGATCCTCGACCGGGTGGCCGAGGCGATCACCGAGGTGATCGGCACCGACCACAGCGCCGGCACGCTGAGCGCGGGCACCCTGCTCTTCGGCTCGCTGCCCGAGCTCGACTCGCTCGCCCTGGTCGAGCTGATCACCGTCCTGGAGGACCGCTTCGGCTTCGAGATGGACGAGGACGACATCAACGCCGAGGTCTTCGAGTCCGTCGGGTCCTTGGCGGAGTACGTGCGCACGCAGGTCGGTTGACCGCTGGTCGAGCCGGCCCCGCTGGCGAGCCGGCCCCGCTGGTCGAGCCGCGAGCGCCAGCGAGCGTGTCGAGACCAACACGGTCCCATCGAGCGCTGAGGGGACCGACACGGTCCCCTCAGCGCGCGATCCGACAGCTCGGCTCTGTCGGC
>NZ_JBEZZS010000041.1:0-48680 GCF_040639295.1 Nocardioides sp. NPDC023903
GAGCATCTCCAGCACGGCGATGTCGCGCATCCCGACCGGCGTGCCGTCCTCGGCTGCGGTGATGGCGGCGGCGATGAGGGACTCGACCTCATCGGGGCGCAGTACGGGCGGAAGCGTCCGGTGGGCCTTGGGCGAGCCGAGCGCGGCGCCGGCGTCGACCTGCGCCCGGCCGGTCCGGACCAGCCATCCGCAGAAGACCCGGGCCGCGGTGGCCCTCCGGGCCAGGGTCGTACGTGAGTGGCCGGTCGTCTGCTGCTTGGCCAGCCAGCTGCGCAGCGTGCGCAGGTCGATCGTCTCCGGCTCGGTGCGGCCCATGCGGCCGGCGTGGTCGAGCAGGCTGCGGATGTCGCCCAAGTAGGCCCGGACCGTGTGGTCGGAGAGGCCGCGCTCGGCGCTGAGGTGTCGCTCGTAGTCCCCGAGCAGCGCGGCGTAGACCTCGGGGATCTCCGCTTCTGCGGACTCGCCTTTCGGGTCTGCGTCGGGATCAGCGCTCACCGGCCCAGGATAGGTCTTGGGCCAGGGCGTGTCTGGCAACTCGGCGTCGAGTCGAGCGTCGTCCAGCGCGTGGCCTGGCAAGGCGGAGGAGGGAGGCGGCCCGGTGTTGGCCGTCGACCGACGACAACGCCGCCAGGGCGCGTGATGGGCGGCGGTCGGCCGGCGCATCCGAGTTGCTAGACACGCCCTAATCAGGTGCGAGCCGCGCCTGGGGCCAACTGCCACCCCTCGGGGAACCGCTCGGCGAGACCGAGCGCCTCGAGTCGCGACAGCGCGGTGCCGGCCGTCTTCGGGTGTAGGCAGGCCGACCTCGCGATGGCGAGCTGTGACGAGGGGCTGCTCACCGGGACCGCGTCGAGGACCTGTTTCTCGGTGGAGGTGAGCGAGT
This sequence comes from Nocardioides sp. NPDC023903, assembly GCF_040639295.1. Classification (NCBI taxonomy): domain Bacteria; kingdom Bacillati; phylum Actinomycetota; class Actinomycetes; order Propionibacteriales; family Nocardioidaceae; genus Nocardioides; species Nocardioides sp. NPDC023903. The sequence goes on from NZ_JBEZZS010000041.1 coordinate 884, forward strand.
CGCGGCGGCGTACGGGACCTCGGGGCTCCTCGGGGACGGCCTCCCCCATGTCACCGACGAGCTCGCGTACGTCGAGACCGTCGGTGACCAGGACGCCTTTGCCGCTGCGTACGAGCTCGTGGGTGCCGACCGAGGTCATCGCGCCCACCTGACCCGGCACCGCCATCACGGGCGTGTTGATGCTGTAGGCCCAGTGGGAGGTGTTGAGGGAGCCGCTGCGCGCTGCCGCCTCGACAACCACGGTGCCCCGGGCGAGGGCGGCGATGATCCGGTTGCGGGAGAGGAATCGATACCGGGTGACCGGGAACCCGGGCGCGATCTCCGAGATCACCGCTCCGCTCTCGGCGATCGCATCGAGCAGGCGCCGGTTGCGCAGCGGGTAGGGGACGTCGACACCACCCGCGAGCACGGCGACGGTGCTCCCCGGCGGCCCGGTGAGGGCGCCCCGATGTGCGGCCGCGTCGATGCCGACCGCAGCCCCGGAGACCGTCACGAAGTCGTTGACCGCGAGGTCCGCCGCGATCCGGGCCGCGGCGTCGGCTCCGTAGGCCGTCGCATCTCGGGAGCCGACGATGGCAACCGACCGGTCGAGGTCGCTGAGCAGGAGCGGTCCCCGCACCCACAGGCCGAGAGGGGTGCCGGTGCGGTATTGAAGAGGCTCCTGACCGGCGAGCCGCTCGACCTGAGTGGGCCACTCCTCGTCGCCGGGGATGACGTAGCGGAACCCGGCGTTGGTCGCCCGCTCCAGGTCGCGGTCGGGGTGGATCTGCGCCAGCCGCAATCTCGCTTCGAGCCCGTCTTCGCCGAGATCGGGATCCTCCTCGGCGAAGCGCCGGTAGACCTCGGTCGCAGTGGATCCGACCATGCAGGTGTCGAGCAGTGGCGTGCCGGGTTCGATCAGCTGGGTCAGCGCGATCCGGGCCAGGCGCTCGCGCTCGAGGTCGGTGAAGGACGGTGCGACGGGCGCCGCGGTCATGCCGACCTCCCTTCGAAGGTCGACACCGTGAGGGAGCCGCCGTTGCGCAGCGCGAGCGCCGTCTCGGTCTCGGTGACGCCCGGCCAGTCGACCCCAGCGAGGTCGGCGACCGTCCATGCGAGGCGATGCACCCGCACCGCGCCGCGACGGGTCAGGGCACCGGAGAAGATGCGCGAGTCGATGAGCGCCTCGGCCGACGGTGGCAGCGGCCAGTTGTCGCGTAGCGCGATCCCGCTGGCCTGGCCGTTGAGCCGCCACCCGAAGTCGGCGTAGCGCTCGCGTTGGCGGCGCCTGGCCGCCGTGACCCGTTCGCGGATGTCGGCACTGGTCTCCGAGCCCCACGGATCATGGTTCTGCTCGGACATCGGCCGCAGCGTGCGGATGATGTCGATGCGGTCGGTGATCGGTCCGGAGACCTTGCGCTCATAGGACTGGCGCTCGTTGGACCGGCAGATGCAGCCGTCCTTGGTGATCGAGGCGTCGAAGTTGCCGCACGGACACGGGTTGGCGGCGAGCACGACGAGGGCGCGCGCCGGGAGCGTCACGGACTCCTCGCCGCGCGACACCGTGATGTCGCCGCTCTCCAGCGGCTCGCGCAGGCACTCGATGACGTCGCTCTTGAACAACGGGAACTCGTCGAGGAAGAGCACGCCGGCGTGGGACAGCGAGACCTGGCCCGGGCGGACCCGACCGGTGCCACCGCCGACGATGCCGGGCTTGGAGGCGTCGTGGTGCGGGGCCGCGAACGGCGGGCGGGTCAGCAGCCCCCGGTCGACGTCGAGCACCCCGGCCAGCGACTGCACCGCCATCACCTCCAGCGACTCCTCACGGGAGAGATCGGGCAGGATCGTCGGGATCCGCTCGGCGATCGAGGTCTTCCCGCAGCCCTTGGGCCCCTTGAGCAGCAGGTGGTGTCCACCGGCGGCCGCGACCTCCACCGCATAGCGGGTCTCGGGCATACCGCGCAGGTCGGACATGTCCATGTCGTCGAGCCTGCGGTCGCCCCGCCAGCCGAGCAGGCTGCCGCCGGTGCCGGTCGCGACCGGCGGCGCGTCGGGCACCGGCTCGCCGCGCAGCTCGGCGACCACTTGGCCTAGCGACCGGAACCCCAGGATCTCCATCCCGGGCACCATCCGCGCCTCGGCCACCTGTGGCTCCGGCACCACCACCCGGGCGATCCCGGCGTGGGAGGCGGCGAGCACCATCGGGAGCACGCCGGAGGTCGGCCGCAGCCCACCGTCGAGCGCCAGCTCACCGATGAAGACCGTGCGTTCCAGCCCGATCGTCTCGAGCTCGCCGCCGGCTGCGAGGATCGCCAACGCCATCGCGAGGTCGTAGTGCGAGCCGCCCTTCCGCAGGTCGGCCGGCGAGAGCAGCACCGTGATCCTCTTGGTCGCGGGCCACTCGAGGTCTGAGTTGATGATCGCCATCCGGACCCGGTCGCGCCCCTCGGCCAGCACGCTGTCGGCACGGCCGACCAACGTCACCCCCACCAGGCCGGGCGAGACATCGGCCTGCACGTCGACCAGGTGGCCGACCGCGCCGCGAAGAGCGACGCCATGAGCTCGCGCGTATCCCATCACAGGCCCCTGACGTGCTCGACCAGCGCCGAGCCACGGGGTGCGTGCATCACCGCGACCAGATCGATCCGGATCCCCGGAGCGCGCACGTCGTGCTGCTGCAGCCAGGCGATCGCCAGCCGCTTCAGCCGGTCGAGCTTGGTCTTGTCGACCGCCTCGTGCGGAGTGCCGCACCCGTCATGGCTGCGGGTCTTCACCTCGCAGACTACGAGGGTGTCACCCTCGCGCAGGACCAGGTCGATCTCCCCATCGGCACATCGCCAGTTGCGGTCGAGCACGGTCATGCCCGCCTCGACCAGATGCCTCTCGGCGACTGATTCGCCGTAGTTTCCCAGCGCGATCCGCGCCGGCGCCGTTGAACTCATCATGGACCTCCTGTTCTTCGGCTTCGAGGTCCAGACTCATCGCAAGCACCGACAATCCGGGCTGGTTCCGGGGCGCCTGGGGATAACCCAGGATCGAGATCGCCCTGTGGACAGCAACTGGCCCGAGATCAGCCGACCGTCAGTCCAGCGGCTGGTCGATGTCGGTCGGGTTGAGCGTCTCGACGTTGACGTCCTTGAAGGTGAGCACCTTGACCGCCTTCGCGAATCGGGCCGGCCGATACATGTCCCACACCCAGACGTCGTTCATCGACACCTCGAAGTAGACGTCCCCCGAGTCCGTACGCGCTCGCACGTCGACCTGGTTGCACAGATAGAAGCGGCGGTCGGTCTCGACGACGTACTTGAAGATGCCGACCACGTCGCGATACTCGCGGTAGAGGGTCAGCTCCATCTCGGTCTCGTACTTCTCGAGATCCTCCGCGCTCATGCTTTAAGACTCTAGAGCCAACACAGGCGAGGAGCCGGGAAGACTCCACGAGCGGCGGTGATATGCCGACGGCCCCAGGCGCTCCAGCGCGGCGATGTGGGCGGGCGCGGAATAGCCCTTGTTGTCTGCCCACGCGTAGTCGGGATACTCGTCGTGGAGCGCGACCATCAGCGCGTCGCGGGAGGTCTTCGCCAGGATCGAGGCGGCGGCGACGGCGGCACACTTCATGTCGGCCTTGATCATCGTCGTCACCGGCGGCACCTCGACCTCCTCCACCATCTGGGAGACCTCACCGAAGAGCCCCTCCTGCACCGGCGGAGTCAGATAGTTGTGGTTGCCGTCGAGCAGCAGCGCGTCGGGACGTACGTCCAGGGCACTCAACGCTCGCTGACCGGCCAGCCGCATCGCGGCCATGATCCCGACCTCGTCGATCTCGGAGGCCAGCGCGTGTCCGACAGCGGAGTCGACGGCCCAGCGGCGCACCTTCGGCGCGAGCATCTCGCGAACCTCAGGGGTGAGCAGCTTGGAGTCGCGTACGCCCTGGGGCGCTGTGCGGGTCGCCTCGGTGATCACCACGATCCCGATCGAGACCGGCCCGCAGAGCGCGCCGCGCCCCACCTCGTCAACCGCACCGAGATGCGTGACGCCGTCGCGCAGCATGGACCGCTCGACTCGCAGGGTTGGCGCAATGCTCACTGTGACGGCACGTCCTCGAAGCTCTCGGGCCGGTGGATCCACTTCGCCCGGTCCAGCGGCCAGCCCAGCGCGACGACCTTGCCGACCACGTTGTCCTCCGGCACCCAGGGCACCAGCGCGCAGTCGGTCTCGTTGGCCGTGCACATGTGTACGGTCGAGTCGGCCGAGTTGGCCCGATTGTCGCCCATCACGAACAGCGACCCCTCGGGCACCGGACCGGCCTCCCAGTGGCGGTTGCCGGGCATCGGCCCGAAGCACTCGCCCTCCTTGTTGGGGCGGCCGCACTTGGTCTGGGAGGGCCGAGCGTACGGCTCCTCGATCGGGACGCCGTTGACGATCAGCCGACCCTGCTTGTCGCAGCACTCGATGACGTCGCCAGGGACCCCGATGACACGCTTCACCAGGTGTCCGCCCTCGGGGTAGAGACCGATGACCGCGAGCGTCTTGCCGAGAATGTTGCTGGGGCCTGCCGACTCGTCGACACCGAGCCAGGAGCCCGGGTCGGAGAAGACCACGACATCGCCGCGCTGCGGCGTGCCCGAGAGCCAGTAGGACGGCTTCTCCACCAGCACCCGGTCGTCGGTCGCCACCGACGGGCCGCCCTGAAGCCCAGGCTCCATGGACTCCGAGGGGATGTAGAAGGCCTGCACGAAGAGAGCCTTCACGACGATCGCGACCAGCACGGCCAGCACGACCAGGACGATGCCCTCCTGCCAGGCCGAGAGGCGTGGCTTGTGCTCCTCCTCGCGGCGTGGGCCGTTGGTCGGGCCCGGCCGCTCAGAGGCCCAGCGCGGGGCCTGAGGCGAAGACGAGAACGACCGCGATCCCCCCATATCGGGCCCGTCCCAGCGGGCCTGGGGCCCGACGCCGACGGAAGGATCGCGGTCGTTCGAAGTCACGCGGTGAGTCTAGAGACTCCCTCCACAACGAGCCTCATCGACTCGCTACGGTTCAGGGGCCTCTCAGGCTTCGCGGCGCTCCTTGATCTTCGCCTTCTTGCCGCGCAGGTTGCGCAGGTAGTAGAGCTTCGCGCGACGGACGTCACCACGGGTGACGACCTCGATCTGCTCGAAGATCGGGGAGTGCAGCGGGAAGGTGCGCTCGACACCCACGCCGAAGGAGACCTTGCGGACGGTGAAGGTGCGGCCGATGCCGGAACCGTGGACGCGGATCACGACGCCCTGGAAGACCTGGACGCGGGACCGGTTGCCCTCGACGACCTTGACGTGCACCTTGACGGTGTCACCGGCGCGGAACTCCGGCAGGTCGTCGCGCTTGGCGACGTTGCCGACCTCAGCGAGTACGTTGCTCATCATTTTCTCCTCACGCTCGCCACAGGCCGATCGCGGTCATCCATGCCCTGGTCAGGGCGATCTTTGGCGGTGGTCCAGCCACGCTGGCCGGCGGCGTACGGTTCCCCCTGTGGCAGGAGCCCGTCGCGACACCTCCGGGTGTCATCTTCGGAGCGTGCTTCGGCCGACTGGACCGGCCCACAAGTCTGCCACAGCGCCGTGGACCGCCGGGAATCGAGACGTACGCGGCACCCGCGCCCCGTGCGAGGATGCCCCCGTGACCGACACCGACTGGCCACCGCACACCTACGTGACGCGCCCCTACAAGCAGCGGATCCCGCGCGGTCCGCGCGTGGACCGGCTGCTGCGCGAGGTGACCGTGGCGCTGCCGCCCCACATCGCCGACCTCGACCTGGCGCTGGAGCGGCCGGTGGCGGCGATGACGACCGCCAGCGCGGGCGCGCTACGTCATCTCGACCTGGTCCACGGCCGGACGATGGACGGGCTCAACCACCTGCAGCTGCGCACCGAGGCGATCGACTCCTCCAAGATCGAGCACGTCGAGGCGAGCCTGGCCGACTACGGTCGAGCCCTGCTCGGCATCGGCGCCAACTCCTCGGCGATCTCGATGGCCTCAGCGACGCAGGCGATGCAGCGGCTGATCAGCGAGGCCGACACGACCCGCAAGATCACCTTCGACGCGATCCTGCGCGCCCACCGGGACCTGTTCGTACGCCACCCCGACGAGGCGGCCAACGCCGGCCGGTTCCGCGTCGTGCAGAACTGGGTCGGCGGCTCCGACTACGCGCCCCGCGACACCCTCCACGTGCCGCCGCCACCAGAGACGGTCGTCGAGTACATCGAGGACCTGGTCGCCTTCGCGAACCGGGACGACCTCTCCCCCATCGCGCAGGCGGCGATCGTGCACGCCCAGTTCGAGTCGATCCACCCCTTCATCGACGGCAACGGCCGGATCGGGCGGGCGCTCATCCACGCCGTGCTCCGGCGACGCCGCGCCTCCCGCCATCTGGCCGTCCCGATCGCCTCGGCGCTCGTCGCCCACCGCGACCGCTACTTCGCCGCCCTCAACGACTACCGGGCCGGCACCGCGTCCACGATCATCGCCATGCTCGCAGCCTCGACGACGATCGCGACCACCGAGTCGTGGAAGACGGCCGAGACGCTGGAGAGCATCCGGCGCGGCTGGGGCGAGGCGGCCGGCGACCCACGGCCCGGGTCGGCTGCGTACCGTCTTCTCGACCTGCTCACCGAGGAGCCCATCCTCAACGCCGAGCTGGTCACCAAGAGCCTCGGGATCGAGGACCCCACCGAGACGATCGACGGCCTGGAGCAGGCCGGGGTCCTCACCCGCGCCAAGCGCACCCGCCGCTCCCCCGTGTGGGTCGCGCCGGCGGTTCTTGCCGAGGTCGAGGACCTCAGCGCCCGCATCCAGCACCAGGCCAGGCAGCTTCCGTACGGTCCACGCTGAGGTACGCCACGAGGCCCGCCCCGGCGAACCGGGACGGGCCTCGTAGAACCCTGAAGAGGTCAGCCGACCTCTTGGTAACCGGGCTCGTGGATGGCGAGGTCGATACCGGCGACCTCGTCCTCCTCCTTGGCGCGGAAACCGATCGTCTTCTCGATCGCCATGCCGACCACGTAGGCGACGATGAACGCGAAGGCGATCACGGCGAGCGAGGAGCCGAGCTGCTTGATCAGCTGGTCGAAGCCGCCACCGAAGAAGAGGCCGGTGCCGCCGACCTGGGCGAAGAAGCCGATGTAGATGCAGCCGATGAAACCGGCGACCAGGTGGATGCCGACGACGTCGAGGGTGTCGTCGAAGCCGAGCTTCCACTTCAGCTCGACGGCAAGGCAGCACACGACGCCGACGAGGAGGCCGAGGAGGATCGCCCAGATCGGCGCGATGTGGGCACACGCCGGGGTGATCGCGACCAGACCGGCGACGACACCGGAGGCGGCGCCGACAGCGGTGGACTTACCGTCCTTGAACTTCTCCACGATGATCCAGCCGAGGAGACCTGCGGCCGGGGCGATCAGGGTGTTCAGGAAGATCAGCGTGGTCTGGCCCTGGGTGGTGCCCGGGACGCCGGTGTTGAAGCCGAACCAGCCGAACCAGAGGATCGCGGTGCCGATCAGGACCAGCGGTACGTTGTGAGCAGCCGTCTCCTCCTTGGAGAAGCCGACCTTGCGCTGACCGAGGACGAGCGCCAGCGCGAGCGCGGCCGCACCGGCGGCCTGGTGGACGATCGTGCCACCGGCCCAGTCGAGCGCGCCCCACTTGCCGATCCAGCCGATGTAGTCGCCGTCGGCGTTGAGGGCCCACACCCAGGCCTGGCCCGGGAAGTAGACGACGGTCGCCCAGATGCCCGCGAAGAGCAGCCACGGCCAGAATTTCGCCCGGTCGGCGATCGAACCCGAGATCAGCGCCACGGTGATGATGGCGAACGAGCCACCGAAGGCGAGGCCGCCGAAGAAGTTGGTCGACTCCTCGACCGGCGTACCGTCGTCGAACTCGGTGACCAGGTCGCTGAAGGCGCTGGTCAGGCCGAAGTCCTGGAACGGGTTGCCGAAGAAGTTCGTGATGCCGGACTCGGAGATGGTTCCGATGCCGCTGAAGCCGTAGAGCACCCACAGCAGGGTGATCAGGCCAAGGGAGCCGAAGCTCAACATCATCATCGACACGACACTCTTCGACTTCACGAGGCCGCCGTAGAAGAAGGCAAGACCAGGAGTCATGAAGAGCACGAGTGCCGTACACAGCAGCTGCCATGCAAGATCGGTAGTCATTCGTACCTCATAGGGTCGGGGTTCGGATCGCGTGAGCCGAGCACACGTTTCGCCGGATCCTGTCGAGCCCTCGTTTCGGTAACAAACTCTTTATGTTACAGACACGTAACAGGCCACTGATGTATGTGACTTGTTATCTACTTGCTCGCCTGGGTTTGGTGAGGATCACAGCTCCGGGCGGCGCGTCGAGGTCCCGGCGCAGCCGGAAACCCGCCTTCTTGTAGATCTTCTGGTTCCGCTCGCTCTTCGCTCCAGTGAAGAGCGAGTAGGTCGTTGCGGTCGCCGGGGCCACGGCCTGGATGTGATCCAGCAGCTGACGCCCTAGACCTCGTCCCTGCATGTCCGGGGCGGTCATCAGCCGGCCGATCTCCCATACGTCGCCCTCGAGCCGGGCACGGACCGAGCCGACCAGCCGCCCGGCGGAGCGGACCACGTAGACGTCCTGCGTCTCCAGCGCGCGCTCGGTGTCCTCCAGCGACTCGTGCAGCGGCGGGATCGCGACGCCGGGGTTGTCGTGCATCTCCTGCACCCAGCAGGCGAGCTGCAGCGTGTGCAGCTCGGGGACATCGGCGCGTACGGCGGGCACGATCTCCCACTCGGTGGCGGCCTGGGAGGCGTGGAGCAGGTCGGGGCGGCGTACGGCGGTCCGGGCCACCGCCTGGTCGTGGCGCCACTGGGCGATGCGCTTGTGGTCACCACTGAGCAGCACCTTCGGGACTTCGAGGTCACGCCAGGAGGAAGGCTTCGTGTAGACCGGGTACTCCAGCAGGCCGTCCTCGTGGGACTCCTCCACGAGCGACTCGGCGTTGCCCATGAACCCGGGGAGCAGGCGTACGACGGCCTCGGTGATCGCCATCGCGGCGACCTCTCCCCCGTTGAGCACGTAGTCGCCCAGGGAGATCTCGCGGACCTCGGCGCGGGTCGCGGCGTGGTCGAGCACACGCTGGTCGATGCCCTCGTAGCGGCCGAGCAGGAAGACCAGCCTCTCCCGGGTCGACAGGTCGCGAGCCAGGGCCTGGGTGAACGGCTCACCGCTCGGCGTCGTCACGATCACGGTCGCGCCGTCGATCGCCAGCTCGTCGAAGGCCTCACCGAACGGCTCGGGCTTCATCACCATCCCGGCGCCACCGCCATAAGGCGTGTCGTCGACGGTGCGGTGGCGGTCACGGGTCCAGGCACGTACGTCGTGGACGTGCATCTCCAGCAGCCCCGACTCGATCGCCTTGCCCGGCAGGCTCAGCCGGAGCGGCGCGAGATAGTCGGGGAAGATGGTGAGGTAGTCGAGCCTCACCGGGCGTCGTCCTCGTCCTCGGCGAAGGGCGTGACCAGGCCGGGGCGGTCGGCGATGACGACCTTCCTCTCGGCGAGGTCGACGACCGGCACCAGCGCCTTCACGAACGGCACCAGCGCATCGCGGCGGTCAGGAGTACGGATCGTCAGTAGGTCCTGCGCTCCGCCGTGGACCAGCGCCTTCACCGTGCCCAGCTCGCGGCCCTCCTCGTCGAAGGCGGTCAGGCCGACGAGCTGATGGTCGTAGTACTCGTCGGGGTCCTCGGGAGTCTCCTCGGCCGGGACGTCGGCGAAGAGCAGCGTGCCGCGAGCGGCCTCGGCCTCGTTGCGGTCGGTGATCTCCTCGAAGGCGACCTGGAGCACCTGCCCGTGCCAACGGGCGCCCTCCACGGTCAGCTGCTTGGCGGCGTACGCCGATCCCTTCGGCGGCTGCGCCCGCAGCACCGTGCCCTCGGCGAACCGACGGTCGGGCTCGTCGGTGCGCACCTCGACGGTCACGAACCCCCGGATGCCATGCGGCTTGCCGATCCGTCCGACCAGCACCTCGATCAACTCCACAGGAGTGACATTAGGGGCTGCGGGGCGCGGTGCAGGAATCACCGGTTAACCGGTGATTCCTGCACTTCTCAGGCGTTGCATTGCCAGAGAAGTGCAGGTTTACCCGGTTAACCGGGTAAACCAACGGGCGCCACCCCCGAAGGAGTGACGCCCGTTGTGCGTTGATGCAGCCGGTGCTCAGCGACCGCCGTCGACATCGACGAAGTCGATCCGTGCGCCGCCCTTGCCGGCCAGCGCAGAGATGACCGTACGGAACGCGGTGGCGGTGCGGCCGCCGCGGCCGATCACCTTGCCGAGGTCGTCGGGGTGGACCCGGACCTCGAGGACGGAGCCGCGACGAAGCTGCTTGTCGCGCACGCTCACCTCGTCCGGGTTGTCGACGACTCCTCGGACGAGGTGCTCGAGAGCTTCGGCGAGCATGCTGCTCAGGCCTCGGCCTCGGCGGCCGGGGTCTCCTCGGCCTTGGGCTCCTCGGCCGGAGCCTCCTCGGCCTTGGGCTCCTCAGCCTTGGGCTCCTCGGCCTTCTTGGCGGACTTCTTCGTCACGGCCTCGGCACCGGCGGAGGCGTGAGCCTCGGCGAGGGCCTTGTTGAAGAGCTCGAGCTTGTCGGGCTTCGGCGGGGCGACGCGGAGGGTGCCCTCGGTGCCCGGGAGGCCCTTGAACTTCTGCCAGTCGCCGGTCACCTTGAGGATCGCCTCGAGAGCCGGGGTCGGCTGGGCGCCGACGCCGAGCCAGTACTGGGCGCGCTCGGAGTCGACCTGGATGAAGCTCGGCTCCTCCTTGGGACGGTAGAGACCGATCTCCTCGATGACAGCGCCATCGCGCTTCTTGCGCGAGTCGACGATGACGATGCGGTACTGCGGAACCCGGATCTTGCCCAGGCGCTTCAAGCGGATCTTGACAGCCACTGTTGGTGGTATTCCTTTGGAATCGAATATGGGTGAAGAGGCCCGTGTCGGTGTGGGGACACCCGTCAGGCAACTTCGGCGGGCACTGTTGCGCTGGGTGAGAGGGTCCCTGCGCACAGGACACACAACTCAGTTTGCCAGAGGTGCCCGGAAGCGGCGAAATCTCAGGCGTAGACCTTCCCCCGGAGTACGACGGCGGTCGGCCGGGCGAGGACGGTGAGATCGTCGAGGGGGTTGGTGTCGTAGACGACGAAGTCGGCGGGGTCGCCCTCGGCGAGGCCGGGGTTGTGGCCGAGCCACTCCCGGGCGCGCCAGGAGGCGGCGCCGAGGACGACGTCGGCCGGAAGACCGAGCCGGTGCATGGCGACGACCTCCGTGGGAAGTACGCCGTGCAGCTGGTCCCCCGCGCCGTCGGAGCCCGCGTAGAGGGCGACGCCCGCCTCGTACGCGCTCATGATCGTCTCGCGACGCCGGGCGTAGAGGTCCTCCATGGTGGCGGCGTACGTCGGGAACTTGGGTGCCGCGGCCGCGGCGAGGTCGGGGAAGATCTCCAGCTGGGCGACGGTGGGTACCAGGGCGGTGCCCTGCTCGGCCATCGCCTCGACGAGGTCGGGGGTCAGGCCCGTGCCGTGCTCGATGCAGTCGATCCCGGCCTCGATCAGGCCGGGCAGGACCTCGTGGCCGAAGCAGTGGGCTGTGACCCGCGCGTCGTTGTCGTGGGCGACCTTGATCGCCTCGGCGAACGACTCGGCAGGGAAGGACGGCTTCAGGTCCCCCTCGGCACGGTCGATCCAGTCGCCGACGAGCTTGACCCAGCCGTCACCGGAGCGGGCCTGCCGCTCGACGGCCTCGGCCAGGCCGTCGGGCTCGACCTCGTCGGCGTAGTTGCGCATGTAGCGCTTCGTACGTCCGATGTGGCGGCCGGCGCGGATCAGCCGAGGAAGGTCCTCGCGGGACTGCACCCAGCGGGTGTCGGCGGCCGAGCCAGCGTCGCGGAGGAGCAGCGCGCCGGCGTCGCGGTCGGCGATCGCCTGGGCCTCGGCGGTCTCCTGGTCGACGGCGCCGTCGGGCCCGAGCCCGATGTGGCAGTGGGCGTCGACGAGACCGGGCACGATCCAGCCCGACGCGCCGGTCTCCGCCCCCGACGGCCGCTCGTAGGTGATGCGGCCGTCGAGGACGTAGAGGTCCCGCACCTCTCCATCGGGAAGGACCGGGCCGGAGAAGCGCAGAGCAGTCATGTGACGCAGGTTACCTAGTTGCCCGGCACCTTCACGCCAGCAGCCTCGAGGATCGGGAAGTGCTGGGCGAGCGGGATGACCTGGCCGGTGACGACGTTGCTCTCGTCCCAGCCGATGGAGGTCGGTACGCCGACGAGCTCGCCGTCGTCGTTGACCGCGGCGCCACCGGAGTTGCCGCTGGAGATCCGGGCGGTGACGTCGAAGACGGCCCGCTCCTCCCCCTCGAAGGAGAGGATCGTCGCCACGTTGCCCTCGGCGACGGTCGGCGGCTGGAAGAGCACGCCCTCCTTGTCCGCGAAGCTCTCCTTCGGGAGCATCGGGAAGCCGATCGTGGCGATGAAGTCGCCGCGGTCGACCGCGTTGGAGTCGCCGAGCGAGATCGTCGGCAGGTCCAGCGAGGACGGGTTCACCGGGTTGCCCTCGGCGTCGGCGATGATCTGCACGACCGCGCTGTCGACCTCGCCGTCGGACTCGATGACCTTGGCGACGTAGTCGGGCTCGCCGACCTTGTAGCCCTCGGCCGGGTCGGTCAGGTGGATGTTGACGACCTCGGGCGAGACCTCGCCCTTGGCGGCGTACTCCGGGATCTTCGCCGGGTCGGCGACGTGGGCGTTGGTGAGGATCTTGCCGTCCTCGGTGACGATCGACCCGGATCCCATCGCGATGGTGTCCTCGGTCGGCGCGTAGGTGATCCAGACGGCGGCCCGCTGGGCGCTGTTGAGCTCGTCCTTGGTCAGGCCGGTGTCCTGGGCGGCCGACTCGCCGCCGGGCACGACGAACATCGCAACCACCAGCCCGATGACCACGACCGCGGCCGCGGCGCCGATCCCGCCCCACAGCAGCAGCTTGTTGCGGCGCTTGGCGGCGGCGCGGGCGACCTCGACCTCGGCCGCGTAGATCGGGATGACCTTGAGGATCTCGCCAGCGACCGGGTGACCGAGGCGGATCTCGGTCTCCTCGTCGATCTCGTGCCTGACCAGCGGCTTCCCCTTGAGGAAAGACCCGGTCTGGGAGCCGTTCTCGAAGGTCCAGCCGCCTGGCGTGGCCACCAGCCGGGCGTGCTGGCGCGAGACGCCCTGGTCCTCGAGTACGACCGAGTTGTCGGCCGCGCGGCCGATGGTCACCGTGACCGGGTGGCGGAAGCGGTGCTCCTTGCCCTCGGCGACCAGCAGCAGGTCGGGTCCGGTCGGCTGGGTCGGCGGCTGCCCGGGAGCTGACGGGCGTGCCATCCCGGGAGCGATCGTCATCTCGGAGATGTCGTCGGGCCCCGCGGGCGCCGGGGGCGCGGGCGGCTGATGGCTGAACGCCGCCGGGGCCGCTGCCGGCACTCCCGAGGGCGGGGCCGCGGTGGCGCCCGGCATCGCCGGCGGAGGCGGCGGCGCCGGCGCCTGCGCGCGCGGGGCACCCGCCGCCACCGGTGCGTCGTCGAGGGTGACCGTGATCGTCGAGCCCGGCCCCACCGGTCCGAGCTGGATCTCTGTCGCCCCGGTCAACGGCACCTCGGTGACGCGGCTGCCGGAGACGTACGTCCCTCCGGCGGAGCCGACGTCGACCAGCTTCCACCCGGACGGGTCCGGGCGCAGCTCCGCATGAGCGCGGGAGACCGAGGAGGACGAGAGCACCACGTCGGCATCAATCGAACGCCCTATTCGGACGATCTTGTCGGGCGGGAAGCTGAGCGCACGTCCCGATACGTCTACGCGAAGCGTCTGCATGCACGAATCATGCACCGAAACGGCCCGATCCAAGCGTCGCGAATCGAAGATTCGTCGAACTCGGACCGGGCCATTTCTCTATCGGTGGGTCTTCAGGCCGTGTCCGTACGCAAACAGCGGGTCATAGTCGGAATCGCCGATGTTGATTGGCTCCTGGTCGACCGTGCGGGGCCAGGTCACCGGGAGCTTTCCGGTGAACGGGCGCTTGCCGAAGAGCACGTCGGCGACACCCTTGCCCTCGCTGCCGGGCAGCCAGGAGGCCACCAGAGCGTCGATCTGCCCGAGAAGTGCGGGCGGGATGATCATCGGACGCCCGGAGACGACGAGCACCGTGCAGGTCGCCGCAGCCGCGCAGACCGTCTCGATCGCCGCAGTGTCGGCCTCGCTGAAGTGCATCGTCAGCGCCGGCCGCTGCACGCCGTTCTCGCCCGGGTCGTAGCCCCAGCGCGGGCCGCCGATGTCACCGAAGCCCTCGGCGTACGGGTGCTCGCCGACGACCACCACACCGTGTGCCCCGGCCGGGACCGGCGCGGAGGCGTCGGGCGAGTGGGTCACCTCGCCTCGGGCCGCGGACTCGATTCCGTCGAGGATCGTGTCGCCGGGGATCTGGTGGGTCGAGTTGCCCTGCCAGGTGATCGTCCAGCCACCGGCCTGGTCACCGATGCTGTCGGCCTTGCTGCCCGCGACATAGACGTCGTCGCCACCGGAGAGCGGCAGCGTGTGCCTGTTCCGGAGCAGGACCTGCGACTTCGCCACCGCCTCGCGCGCGACGCGACGGTGGGCGGCGCTGCCGATCTCGTCGATGTTGCGCCGGTCGGTGAACGGCTTCTCGAAGAGGCCGAGATCGAACTTCGCGGTGAGGATCCGGGAGACCGCGTCGTCGATGCGGGCCATCGGGACGTCGCCGCTCTCGACCGCCGTGGTCAGCGTGTCGATGAACTGCGGGTAGCCGACGGTGTCACCGGAGAACGGCTCCATGAACATGTCGACGCCGGCGTTGACCGAGATGGCCACCTGCTCGGCGTACGTCCCCGGGATCTGGTGGATCGCCCGCCAGTCGGAGATCACCAGGCCGTCGAAGCCCTGCTTCTCCTTCAGCCAGCCCGTGACGAGCTCCTCGTGGGCGTGCATCTTGAGCGGGTTGCCGAGACCGTCCTCGGTCCAGTCGACACTGGAGAAGGACGGCATCACCGAGCCGACGTCGTGCTTCTTGATGGCGGTGACGTACGGCGAGAGCGCCAGCTTCTCGAACTCGGAACGCGAGGCCTGGGTGATGCCCTGGTCGATGGTGTAGTCGCCCTCGCCGGTGCCAAAGGTCGTGAAACCGTCGCCGGCGAAGTGCTTCGCGGTGGCCAGGACGCGGTCGGGATCGTCGAGCTCACCCTTGTCGCCCTGGAAACCCTCGATCATCTGCGCCATCTGCGCGGCGAGCTTCGGGCTCTCCCCGAAGGATTCGTACGTCCTCCCCCACCGGTCGTCGCGGGCGACGCAGATGCACGGGGCGAAGGTCCACTGCGGCCCGGAAGCGCGGGTCTCCTCCGCGGTGATGTGCCCGATCCGCTCGGCGAGCTTCGGGTCGCGGGTAGCGCCGAGACCGATGTTGTGCGGGAACACGGTCGCGCCGTTGAGGTTGCCGTGACCGTGGACCGAGTCGACGCCGTAGAGGAGCGGGATCCCCAGCCGGGTCGAGAGCGCCTGCTCCTGGAAGGCGTCGACCGTGTCGGCCCAGGCCTCCGGGGTGTTCTCGGCGGGGGTCGAGCCGCCGCCGGACAGTACGCTGCCGAGCCCGAGCTCGGCGATCTGGCCGGGGTTTCCGGCGACGTCCGCGCGCTCGGCCTGGGCCATCTGGCCGACCTTCTCGGCCAGCGTCATCCGGGCCAGCAGATCGGCGACGCGGGTCTTGGTGGCGAGGCGTGGGTTCTTGTAGGGCAGTGCGTGGTCCGACCGCGTGAGTGCATCGGTCGTGGACACGGTGGGTGACGCTGCGGTGGACGCTGGGGCTACGAGGAGCGTGGCGCAGAGCAGGCCGGCGAGAGCCGAGGCTCCGCCGATCGCGCCGCGCTGTCTGTGTGATCGCACGGGACAGGCCTCCTGAGAGTGATCTGTCGGCACCTCGGCGTTGGGGTGCCGCGGCTCGTGAGAGCGCTCCCAGCGTGACGGCGATCACAATCACGGTCAATGGCTACGCGTGCGTAACCCCGTGATTTCCTCAGATCTGGTCAAGCAACCAGGACGGTCCCAGGGCCGTGGCGCCGCCACAACGGGCCTGGAGCAGCCGGTCGGCGGTCACCAGTGTCACCCTGTCGCCCTTCTCCAGCGCCTCGCGGACGACACCGACGATCGCGGCGTCGCCGTCCTTGGGTGCGTGGACCGTGTGCACGTGGGCGTCCTTGCCGGGACGTACGCCGCCCTTGGCCTGTCCCTCCAGGACCAGGACGATCCGGTCCTGCGGGAGATCGGCGACGAGCAGCGCCTCGTGCAGCCGGCGCGCCGCGCCGGCACGGTCCTTCCACCAGCCGTCCGGGCGGGCGCCGACGACGTTGGCGCCGTCGACGACGAGCACCGTGCTCACCTGGAGGGGCCTCTTACTTGAGGAACTTGGAGAAGTCCGTGGGCAGGTTGAGCTCTGCCGCGGCCTTCTCGTAGTCGATCTCCTCGCCACCCGGCATACCGAACGGGTTGGCTGCGGCCGGCTTCTTCTCGGAGTCCGCCTTCGCCTGCTGGGCGGCCTTGGCCGGGTTGCCGGACTTGCGCGCGCCCTTGCCCTTCTTCTTCTGGGCCACCTGCTTGGCGCCGGCGCGCTTGCCGAAGCTGGCACCGGGCGCGCCGGGCATCCCGGGCATGCCGCCACCGGAGGCGAGCTGCTTCATCATCTTCGACGCCTCGGTGAAGCGCTGGATGAGCTGGTTGACGTCGGAGACCTGGCGGCCCGAGCCCTTCGCGATGCGGGCGCGGCGGGAGCCGTCGAGGATCTTCGGGTTGGCGCGCTCGGCCGGGGTCATCGACTGGATGATCGCCTGGATCCGGTCGATCTCGCGCTCGTCGAAGTTGTCGAGCTGCTCGCGGAACTGGCCCATGCCCGGCAGCATGCCCATCAGCTTCGACATCGAGCCGAGCTTGCGCAGCTGCTGCATCTGCTTGAGGAAGTCCTCGAGCGTGAACTCGCCGGTCGCGATCTTGGCCGCGTCCTTCTCGGCCTGCCCCTGGTCGAAGGTCTTCTCGGCCTGCTCGATCAGGGTGAGCATGTCGCCCATGTCGAGGATGCGGCCGGCCATCCGGTCGGGGTGGAACAGGTCGAAGTCGGTCATCTTCTCGCCGTTGGAGGCGAACATGACCGGCTTGCCGGTGATCTGGACGATGGAGAGCGCCGCACCACCGCGGGCGTCACCATCGAGCTTGGTGAGGACCACGCCGTCGTAGCCGACGCCGTCGAGGAAGGCCTGCGCGGTGTTGACCGCGTCCTGACCGATCATCGCGTCGACGACGAAGAGGACCTCGTCGGGGTTGACCGCCGCCTTGATGTCGGCGGCCTGCTTCATCAGCTCCTCGTCGATGCCGAGGCGGCCGGCGGTGTCGACGATGACCACGTCGTGGAGCTTGCGCTTGGCCTCCTCGACGGCGTCACGAGCGACGTCGACGGGGTTTCCGACACCGTTGCCAGGCTGGGGCGCGTAGACGGGGACGCCGACGCGCTCACCGTTGACCTGGAGCTGGTTGACCGCGTTGGGGCGCTGCAGGTCGGCGGCCACCAGGAGCGGCGCCTTGCCCTGCTCCTTCAGCCACAGCGCGAGCTTCGCGGCCAGAGTGGTCTTACCGGCACCCTGCAGACCCGCGAGCATGATGACGGTCGGGCCGGTCTTGGCGTAGCGGAGCCGGCGGGTCTCGCCACCCAGGATCGTGACCAGCTCGTCGTTGACGATCTTGACGATCTGCTGAGCGGGGTTCAGCGCCTGGCTGACCTCCTCGCCGCGCGCCCGCTCCTTGACCCGGCCGACGAACTCGCGCACCACCGGCAGCGCGACGTCGGCCTCGAGCAGCGCGATGCGGATCTCGCGTGCGGTGGCGTCGATGTCGGCATCGGTGAGGCGGCCCTTGCCCCGAATGTTCTTGAACGTCGTGGCGAGCCGGTCGGAGAGCGTGGCGAACAAAGCGGTCCTTCAGCAGAGTGGTTGTCCTGCCAAGACTAACGAACTGTTGTGTGTGGGGTGCTATTCGGCAGGCGCCATCGGGGGTACGACGCTCACCGAGCTACCTCGGTCAGCTCTCGAGCGCCGCGCGGACCGCATGGGCCGCCTCGGCCGCCCGATGCTCGGCGAGGGCTCCGGCCGAGGCCTCCTGGAGGTAGAAGACGTCGACGGCCTGCGGGCCGAGGGTGGAGATGTGGGCGGAGCGGACGGCGATCTCCATCCGCGCCAGCGCGACGGCGACGGTGTAGACGACCCCCGGTCGGTCGATGGTGCGCACCTCGAGGACCGTGGCCTTGCTGGATGCCTCGGGGCGTACGACGACCGAGGGCTCGTTCCTGCGCGCGGCCGCGCTCGGCGCCAGCCGGGTCGCCGGGTCGAGGCGGCCCTCGGTGATGGCGGAGAAACGGGTACGCAGCACCGCGGCGTCGACATAGGAGTCGTCGAGGTCCCACACGCTGACCCCGAAACCTCCCTGCTGCCAGGCACGACATGCCCGGACCGGCAGCCGCGCGACCGCGAAGGTGGCGGCCAGGTCGGCGAGCAGGCCGAGCCGGTCGGGCGCGATCACCCACACCCGGGCGCCGTCGGCGAGCGGCTCGGCGCGGAAGGAGGTCGAGCCGGAACGTACGCTCTCGGGGATCTCCACCGCGGCCTGCGGCCGCTCTCCCGCGGCAATGCCGGTGTCGAGGACGCGCGCGGCCCGGTGGGCGAGGTCGAGGATGAGCCGCGACCGCCAGCTGGTCCAGGCCTGGGTGTTGGTCGCCCGCGCGTCGGCCTCGGTGAGCGCGGTGAGCAGGGCGAGCGCCTCGGCGTCGCCCATCGTGTCCACCACGAGGTCGACGGTCGCCGGGTCGTCGGGGTCACGGGTGGTCGCGGTCGTGGAGAGCAGCAGGTGCCAGCGCACCAGCAGCGAGATCAGGTCGACCTCCTCCTCCGGGAAGCCCATCCGGGTGGCGATCCGTCGGGCGATCGGCTCCCCCGCGACGCTGTGCTCGGTCAGCGACCCCTTGCCGATGTCGTGGAGCATCGCCGCCACGAGCAGCACATCCGGTCGGGCCACCCGCGGCAGCAGCGCGACCGCCTCGATGCAGGTCTCGATGGTGTGCCGGTCGACGGTGAAGCGGTGGATGATCGAGGCGTGCGGGAGGAGCCGGATGCGCTCCCACTCGGGCAGGATCCGGGAGACCGCGCCGGTCTCCTCCAGCGTCTCCCAGACCGCGAGCAGCCCACGCCCGGCCCCGAGCAGCCGTACGAAGAGGTGCCGCGCCTCCTCCGGCCACGGCTCGGCCAGCGCCGGGGTGTCCCGGGCCAGTCGCGCGGCGGTCGGCGGCGCCAGCGCGACCCCGTGCTCGGCAGCCAGCGCCGAGGCGCGCAGCAGCATCAGCGGATCCCGCGACGGGCGCGCTCCCGGCCCGAGCACGACCTCACCCGAGGCCAGCGCCAGACCGTTGCCGAGCGGCGCGAGCTTCGGGCGGCGCGGCGCTCCGGGTCGCGAGCGTTCCAGGACCCCGTCCACCCGTCGCCACGCCAGGCGGGACAGGTGGGTGAGGCGGCGGCCGATGGTGCGTACGTGGGCCTGTGCGGTGCGGGCGTCGGCCAGCTCGAGCCGTTCGGCGAGCTCGTCCCACATCTCCGGCACGACCCGGTCGGTGGCCCGACCGCCGATCTCCTGCACGAGATCACGTACGTCGAGCAGGGCGCGGCGGGACTTCTCCAGGTCGACCGCGGGCACGTCGACCAGCCAGGTCGCCACGATCGCCTTGATCACCACCGCGTCCCGCAGCCCGCCGTACATCTCCTTCAGGTCCGGCACCGAGGCGTGGGCGAGCTCACCGGCGCGCCGGTGTCGCTCCACGCTCATCGTCCTCAGCTCGGGCAGCAGGGCCCGGGCGTGCTTGCGCCAGTGCGCCAGCATCGTCGTACGCAGCCGCAGCACGAGCCCGCGGTCGCCGGCCAGGTGCCGGATGTCGAGCAGCCCCAGGGCGACCCGGAGGTCGCCGGTCGAGGAGGAGAGCATCTCGGAGAAGGACCGCACCGAGTGGTCGAGCTTGGGCGCGGTGTCCCAGAGCGGATACCAGACCTGCTCGGCCACCGAACCCGGCGCGACGGCGTCGTCGTGCACCAGGACCACATCCCAGTCGGAGAAGGGCGCGAGCTCCCCGCGCCCGTATCCCCCGACCGCGACGAGGGCGACCCCGACCTCGGGGCCGCCCGCCGCGGCGTACGCCTTGGCGCACTGCTCGTCTGCCTCGGCTGTGCGCTCCGCCCGGCCCTCAGCGGTCACGCTCAGCCTCCTTCATGGATTCAGATCGCGGCGTCGTCGCGGTCGCCGGTGCGGACGCGCACGATGGTCTCCAACGGGGAGACCCAGACCTTGCCGTCGCCGATGCGCTCGGTCTTCGCCGAGGTCTCGATGGCGCTGACCACGGACTCGACCTCCTCGTCGGGCACGGCGATCTCGATGCGGATCTTCGGCACCAGGGCGACGTCGTACTCAGCGCCGCGGTAGACCTCGGTGTGACCCTTCTGCCGGCCGTAGCCGGAGACCTCGGAGACGGTCATGCCGGTGACACCGACAGCTTCGAGGGCGACGCGGACGTCTTCCCACTTGTGGGGTTTGATCACTGCGGTGACGAGCTTCATTTCTCTCCTCCGGTGGGATTCGATGGACCGGCACTCGGACTGAAGCCTAGTCAGAGGGCCTCGGCATCACGTGCACCGGTCCGTACGCGGACAACGGACTCGATCGGGCTGAGCCAGACCTTGCCGTCGCCGATCCGTCCGGTCTGTGCGGTCTTCACGACGATGCCGACGACGTCCGCGGCATCCTCGTCCTCCACGACGATCTCGATGCGGATCTTCGGCACCAGGGCGATGTCGTACTCCGCACCGCGGTAGACCTCGGTGTGACCCTTCTGCCGGCCGTAGCCGGAGACCTCGGAGACGGTCATGCCGGTCACGCCGAAGGCCTCGAGGGCCTCGCGCACGTCCTCCCACTTATGGGGCTTGATCACTGCGGTCACGAGCTTCACGAGAGGGCGCCTCCAGAGGTCCTTGATCCTGTCATCTTCGCCGCCACCTTCACCCGGGGACGTTTCGACACCCCGAAGCGTCTGTTTCCACTGTGTAACAGACCATTTCCCTGTACGTCGCCGAAGCATCGAAACAGCCCGCAAATCACCCGTGCCGAAGCCGCGCGGCGCCACCAAAGGTCGCTACCCTCGTCGCATGTCGCACTACGCCGTCGAGATCGACCTCGATCACCGCAACACCAGCCATGTGCAGGTCCTCGACCTGGCTGAGTCCGCCGCCGCGGCGGGCGGCGGGAAGCGGGTCCTCGATGTCGGCTGCTGGACCGGTGAGATCGGCCGGATCCTCACCGAGCGCGGCTGCACCGTCACCGGCATCGAGATCGACCCCGAGGCGGCGAGCCTGGCCGAGAAGGTCCTGGAGCGCGTGGTCGTCGCCGACCTCGACGCGACTCCGCTGACCGAGATCGTCGAGCCCGGCTCCTTCGACGTGGTGATCTTCGCTGACGTCCTCGAGCACCTCGTCGACCCGCGGGCGGCGCTCGAGCAGGCCCGTGACCTGCTCGCCCCCGGCGGCCGGGTGGTCATCTCGATCCCCAACGTCACCCACGGCTCGGTCCGCCTCGCCCTGCTCCAGGGCCGCTGGCAGACCACCGACACCGGACTCTTGGACCGCACCCACATCAAGTTCTACTCACGCGAGGGGCTGCTGCAGCTCTTCACCGAGGCTGGCTACGCGATCGAGGACCTGCGCGGCACCACCGCCGACCCGCTCAACGTCGAGGTCTCGGTCGACCCCGGCCTGCTTCCCGAGGTGGCCGTGGAATGGGTACGCCAGCAGCCCGACGCGCTGGTCTACCAGTTCCAGCTGTCCGCCCGACCGCTTGCCGACGGCGAGTCGGCGCCGGCCGCGCCCGAGCTCGTCCAGGCCGCCCCGGCCGACGAGGTCCGGCTCCGCGACGTACACACCCAGAAGTTCGAGGAGGTCACCCGCTCCCGGCTGGCCACCCGCGACCACATCCTCGGCATCCAGGCCTCCGCCAACTCCGCCCAGGCGCGGGTCGGCACCCTGTCCAAGCAGCTGCGCGAGGCCCGCGAGGTCAACCGGCGCCGCCGCGAGCGCATCGAGCGGCTGCGCGGCAAGGTCGGCGCCCTCGAGGCCGACCTGACGTACGCCACCCGCCACCCGGTGCGGAACTTCGGCCGACGAGTCGTCCGCCGCCTCCGCCGCGCGGCCCAGAGCTGACCCCGGCGGATCGCCGAGTCGGCTCATCCTGACCAAGATCTCCTCCGAGTCGGCTCGTTACAACGCGCCGACTCGGCGGATTTTTCGGTCAGTTTGCGCCGACTCGGCGATCAGAGCCGGGTCAGCGGACTCCGTTGGAGTACGCCTCGCGTACATGCTCGTAGTTGCCCCAGCGGTTGTTGATGAAGTCCTTCTCCCAGTCGTGGACCGCGTTGTCGCGGCTGATCGACTCGAAGTGGAAGAGGGTGACGTCGTGGAGCCAGACCAGGCGCAGACCCAGTGAGCGGCGCACCTTGAGGCACAGGTCGACGTCGTTGTAGTTGACCGGCAGCCGCTCGCTGAAGCCACCGGCGTCGAAGAAGACCTCGCGCCGCATCGCGACGCAGGCACCGGTCAGCGCGGAGGTCTCCCGGTTGATGTGCAGCTCGCCGTGGTTGCCCCGCTCCTCGGGGCGCGCGCGGTAGTAGGCGTGGGTGATGGTGCCGCTGCCGTAGACCAGGCCGGCGTGCTGGATGCGGTAGTCCTCGAAGAGGAGCTTCGGGCCGGTCATGCCGACGTCCGGCTCGCGCAGCGGCGCGATCAGGTTCTCGATGACGCCCTCGGAGTAGGCCTCCATGTCGTCGTTGAGGAAGACCAGGACGTCACCGGTCGCATGCGCGGCGCCGACGTTGCACTTGGCGCTGAAGCTGAACTTCTCGGTGAACTCGACGAGCTTGATGTCGGCCCCCTCGATCGCCCGCAGCGCCGCCAGCACCGGGGCCGGGGTTGGGGTGTCATAGACGATCACGAACTCGACGTTGCGGTGCTTGGTGGAGGCGACCACGGAGCGTACGGTCTCGACGACCATCGCGCGCTTCTCGCCCCACACGATCGCGCTGGTGCCGATGGTCGGGATGATCACGCTGACCGGGGTGTCCAGGTCGGGCTCTCGCTCGACCCGGTAGAGCCCGGGCGAGACTCCGTGCGAGGCCGTGGCACGGATCCCGAGCCGGTCGAGGTGGGCCTGGACGGCGCGTACGCCGGCGTCCCAGGCGTACGGCTTGGCCTGGTTGTCAGCGGCGGCGGAGCCCGGCACCTGGCGCCAGTGGTAGAGCGCGCCGGGAACGTGGACGATGCGCCGCGCGCGCTCGCTGACCCGCAGGACGAGGTCATGGTCCTGGGAGCCGTCGAAGCCCTCCTGGAAGCCGCCGACCTCCTCCACGACCGAGCGGCGGAACACCGAGAAGTGGGTGCAGTAGTTGTGGTGGCGCAGCCGCTCCGGGGACCAGTCGGGCTTGTAGTAGGCGTCGCGGAGCTCGCCGGCGTCGGACATCAGGTCCTGGTCGCTGTAGGCGTAGTCGAGGTCCTCGAACCGGTCGTAGGCGCGGACCATCTTCTCCAGCGCGTTCGGCTCGAGTACGTCGTCGTGGTCGAGCAGCGCGATCAGCTCGCCGGTCGCCTCGGCCAGCGACGAGTTCGAGGCGGCCACGATGCCGCCGTTCTCGGCACGCTCCACGATGCGTACTCGCGGCTCCTTCGCGGCCAGCTCGCGCAGCCGCGGCAGCACCCAGGGGGCCGGCGAGCGGTCGTCGCTGAGGACCCACTCCCAGTCCTCGTGGGTCTGGCCGAGAACCGACGCGATCGTGTCCTCGAAGGCATCGGCGGGCGGGTTGTAGACGGCGGTGATCAGCGATACCCGGGGCGATGGCATGGTCTTCAGCCTATGACCCTCCACGAAGGTTCGCGGAACCCGACACGGGGCGCGCGACCGTTTGGGGGATGGTCGACACCTCAACTTCTCGGAGGGTTCACCGAGTGTCTGGAGGGAGACGGCAGCCGCCCCGGAGGGAGGGACGGGGGCGGCTGCCGAGTCAGGTGTGGCGTACTTCAGAGGCGTACGTCAGTAGCGCAGCGCACGCAGGTAGGAGTAGCCGACATCCGCGGTGTGGAGCGGGCTGATCTCCGGGGTGTCGTTCTCGACGATGTACTCCTCGACCTCGTGGGCCGCGAAGACCTTGGCGAAGTCGATGAAGCCGGTGCCGAGGTCGACGTGGTCGCCGGTGGTGGGGTTGCGGTCCTTGACGTGGTACTGCCGCACCCGCTGCGGGCCCGACTTGATGGTGTCGATCGCGAAGTCGACGGCATCGTCGTTGGACAGGCCCTGGTTGACCCCGCCCGTCACGGCCCAGTAGATGTCGATCTCGAGGTGCACCAGACCCGGGTCCAGCTCGGTGGTGAGGATGTCCCACGGGGTCACCCCGCCGCCGAGATCGGTCGTGAACTCGTGGGCGTGGTTGTGGTAGCCGTACGCGATCCCGTAGCGCTTCGCCGCCGCCGCCTCGACGTTCATCTGCTCCGCCCAGGTCTGCCAGTCCGAAAGCGAGTTGGAGGCGAGGTAGGGCACCACCATGTAGCGCTGGCCGAGGGTCGCGGCGTTCTGCAGCTTGGTCTGCAGCTCGGCGGGGGTCGCGCTGATGCCGTCGTGGGACGAGGAGGCGCGGATGCCGAGGCCGTCGTAGAAGGCCCGCAGCTCGGCCGCGGTCTTGTCGAAGTAGCCCAGCGCCTGCTCCACCCGCGGGTAGCCCATCTCGGCGATCGAGGTCAGCGTCGCGTCGAAGCCCGGGTCGCCCCACAGGGCGTCGCGGACCGTCCACAGCTGGATGCTGATCCGGCCCGGAGGCACCCGGCACCCGCCCCGCTTGGCCGCCACGGCAGCACCGGCCGGCGAGAGCAGACCCGGCACGGCCGCCAGTGCGGCACCGCCGGCGACGGCGCCCAGGGCGCCCTTGAACATGGAGCGACGGCTCAGGCCGCGCTCCTCCAGCGAGCGGCGCAGCGCGCTCTCACCATCGAATCCGTAACACATGGGGGTTTCCTCTCGGGGTTGTCGAACTCTCGGTGGTCGAGTCAGTCGGTGGTGCTGAAGGCGGAATCGAAGGAGGCATCAGGGGCGTCGAAGGCGAGCCGGCGGACGAACTCGAGCGCCTCGGGGGCACCGACGAGGCGGTCCATGCCAGCGTCCTCCCACTCGACCGAGATGGGGCCGTCGTAGCCGATGGAGTTGAGCATCCGGAAGCACTGCTCCCACGGGACGTCGCCGTGGCCGGTGGAGACGAAGTCCCAGCCGCGGCGCGGGTCCGCCCAGGAGAGGTGGGACCCGAGCCGGGCGTTGCGGCCGTTGCCGGTCTGCATCTTCGTGTCCTTGCAGTCCACGTGGTAGATCCGGTCGCGGAAGTCCCACAGGAACCCGACCGGGTCGACCTGCTGCCAGACCATGTGGCTGGGGTCCCAGTTGAGCCCGAAGGCCTCCCGGTGGCCGATCGCCTCGAGCGTCGCGACGGTGGACCAGTAGTCGTAGGCGATCTCGGAGGGGTGGACCTCGTGGGCGAACCTCACCCCGCACTCGTCGAAGACGTCGAGGATCGGGTTCCACCGGTCGGCGAAGTCCTGGTAGCCGGCCTCGATCGCCTCCTGGGAGACGGGCGGGAACATCGCGACGTACTTCCAGATGGAGGAGCCGGTGAAGCCGACGACCGTCTTGACCCCGAGGTTCTTGGCCGCCCGGGCGGTCATCTTCATCTCCTCGGCCGCCCGCTGACGTACGCCCTCGGGGTCGCCGTCGCCCCAGATCTTCGCGGGCAGGATGTCTTTGTGGCGCTGGTCGATCGGGTCGTCGCAGACCGCCTGGCCCTTGAGGTGGTTGGAGATCGCGAAGACCTTGAGGTTGTGCTTCTCCAACAGGTCCAGCTTCGCCTGGACGTACGACTCGTCCTCGGCGGCCTGCCAGACGTCGAGGTGGTCCCCCCAGCAGGCGATCTCGAGGCCGTCGTAGCCCCACTCGGAGGCGAGGCGGCAGACCTCCTCGAACGGCAGGTCGGCCCACTGTCCGGTGAAGAGCGTGATCGGTCGGGTCATGGTGTTGTTGTCCTTCCTCAGGAGAGCAGTTCAGGGGAGCAGGGATGCAAGCAGGTCGCGGACCTCGGTGGCCTCGAACCGGTCGCGTTTGACGGAGGCGTCGGAGCAGACGAGCACCGGGCCGTGCTCGGGGTCGTCCGGCAGCCGGCCATGGCTGCCGGAGACCGGGGCGGGGTCGAGCGGCACCACGCTCATGGCGTAGCGCAGCCCGGCCGTCTTGCGGGCCAGCGTGGTGGCGGCACGCAGCTTGACCCAGCGGTCCTCGGGGTCGAGGAACAGCTCGGCGGGGTCGTAGCCGGGCTTCTTGTGGATCTCGACGCCGCGCGCGAAGTCGGGCGCGTTCGCGTCGTCGAGCCAGTAGTAGTAGGTGAACCAGGCATCCGGCTCGGCCACCAGGACGAGCTCGCCGGCGCGCTCGTGGTCGAGTCCGTACGCCGCCTGGCCGGCGCGGTCGAGGACCGCGGCCACCCCGTCGAGACCTTGCAGCAGGTCGCGCACCTGGTCCAGGTCGGCGGGGTCCTTGATGTAGACGTGGGCGATCTGGTGGTCGGCGACCGCGAAGGCCCGCGACGTCCACGGGTCGAGCAGCTCGCCGGTGGCGTTGTGGTGGACGTGCAGGAGGCCCTCGCGGCGCAGCAGCCGGTTGACGTCGACCGGGCGGGTGGCTCGGGTGATGCCGTACTCGCTCAGCAGCACGACGCGTACGCCTGCGGCCTCGGCGTCGTCGAGCAGCGGCGTCAGGGTGGCGTCGACATCGCGGGCGGCCTGGACCGCCTGCGGGCTGTCGGGGCCGAACCGCTGCAGGTCGTAGTCGAGATGCGGGACGTAGACGAGAGTGAGGTCGTGGTCGGGCATGACCTTGCGGGCGGCCGCGACGATCCAGGCCGAGCTCTTGATCGAGGCCGTCGGACCCCAGTAGGTGAACAGCGGGAACGGGCCAAGCTCCGAGGTGAGGGTGTCGTGGAGCTCGGGCGGCCAGGTCCAGCAGTCCGGCGACTTCTTGCCGTCGGCGTGGTAGGCCGGGCGCGGGGTGACGGTGGTGTCGACGTCGGCGCCCATGGCGTACCACCAGCAGATGTTGGCGACCTTCGCGCCGGGCCGCCGGCGGCGTACGACGTCCCACAGCTTCTCGCCCTGCACCAGCGCGTTGTGCTGGCGCCACAGGAGCACCTCGCCGAGGTCCCGGAAGTACCAGCCGTTGCCGACGATGCCGTGGTCGCGCGGCAGTGCGCCGGTCAGGAAGGTCGACTGGACCGAGCAGGTGACCGCGGGCAGCACCGTGCCCAGCTCGGCGGTGAACCCCGACTCCCCCACCTGCCGCACCCGCGGCATGTGCTGGAGCAGCTCGGGGGTCATCCCGACCACGTCGATGACCAGCAGCTTCTCACCAAGGTTGTAGCTCATGCCGATGCCTCCTGCAGCTGTTCGAGACCGGCCTCGAGGAGCCGGTCGCCGGTCCAGGCCAGCTCGGCCGCAATGCCCGCGACCAGGCCGGCGTCACCGTCCGGGCGGACCTGCTCGGGCAGTACGCCCCAGGTGTAGGTCTCGACCTCGAGGTGGTCGGTGTGCGCCACCGGGCCGCCGAGAAGCGCGTCGAGCGTGCCCGCGAGGTGGTCGCGGGTGCTGCGCAGCGGCGGGGCCGGGTCGGCGTGGAGAGGTACGTGGAAGTGCACCCGCCACGGATGCTCGGCCGGCAGCGGACGATGGCCGGCGAGCGCCTCCGGCAGGTCGTCACGGCTGTCCACCCGCGCCCCGCGCGGCTCGCGGGTCTGGTGCAGGAAGCGGTCCTCGGCGTAGGAGGCCAGGGCCTCCCGGGTCGCCGGGTCGCTCGGGTCGTCGGCGTGCAGCGCCGCGGAGACCTGGACCTTGACGACCGGCAGTCCGGCCACCCGCAGCCGGTCGAGCGCCTCGGTGGCGTCCTCGAACTGGGTGGCGAGGTGGCAGGTGTCGACGCAGATCCCGAGGTGGTCGGGGGCCAGCCCGGCGAGCCGGGTGACCGCGTCCCGGGTCGTCTCCACGACACAGCCGGGCTCCGGCTCGAACCCGACCCGGATCAGCCGGCCGTGCTCGGCCTCGATCCCGGCCAGGCCGTCGGCGAGCTCGCCGATCAGCTCGCGGGCCGCCCGGTCGCGGTCGGTGAACCACGGGGTGCGCCATCCGAGCGGGAGGGTCGAGATGCTGCCGCGTACGGCATCGTCGGGCAGCAGCGCCGCCAGCACCCGGGCGCAGTCGAGGGTGTAGTCGAGGCGGCGCCGGGTCGACCAGTCCGGGGAGTAGACATCGCGCTTCACGACCGGGGCGTGGAACCCGGCGTACGGGAAGGCGTTGAGGGTGACGACCTCCAGGCCGTGGCGGTCCAGGCCGGCGCGCAACCGGTCGAGCGTGGCCGGGTCTCCGGCCAGCTCGTGCGCCGTTGCGGCGGGCAGCCACAGGCCCAGGCCGAGCCGCTGCACGCCGAGCCTTGCGCGTACCTCGCCGGCGTAGCGGCGGAGCTGGTCGAGGATGCCGTCGACGTCCTCGGCGGGGTGCACGTTGCTGCAGTAGCCGAGGTGGACGACCGTGCCGTCGCGGTGCCGGAACCTCATGCCCGCTCACCTCGCAGCAGCGAGTTGCCGGCGAAGGTCGCGCCCTGGTCGGCCGCAGGTACGTCGAGCAGCAGCCGTCCGCTCTGGCCGAAGAACTCCACCGGGTTGCGCCAGAGCACCCGGTCGACATCGTCCTCGGTGAAGCCGGCCGCCAGCATCGCCTCGCCGGTCGCCCGGGTGCGCAGCGGGTCGCTCTTTCCCCAGTCGGCGGCGGAGTTGACCAGCACCCGGTCGAGACCGCGGCGCTGGAGGATTGCGACCATCCGGTCGGGGTCCATCTTGGTGTCGGGATAGATCGAGAAGCCCATCCAGGCGCCCGCCTCGTCGACGACGTCGACGGTCACCTCGTTGAGGTGGTCGACGACGACCATCCCGGGCTCCATCCCGGCCGCCTCGACGAGGTCGAGGGTGCGGCGGGTGCCGGCCAGCTTGTCGCGGTGGGGCGTGTGCACCATCGCGGGCAGCGCGAACTCGCGGGCCAGCTCCAGCTGGCGGCTGAACGCCTTCTCCTCGTCCTCGGTCATCGAGTCGAAGCCGATCTCGCCGACCGCGACGACCCCGTCCTTGGCGAGGTAGCGCGGCAGCAGGTCGAGCACCGGAGTGCAGCGCGGGTCGTTGGCCTCCTTCGGGTTGAGCGCGATCGTGCAGTGGTGGGCGATGCCGAACTGCGAGGCCCGGAACCGCTCCCAGCCGACCAGCGCGTCGAAGTAGTCGACGAACGAGTCGACGCTGGTCCGCGGCTGGCCGAGCCAGAAGGCCGGCTCCACCAGGGCGCGGACGCCGGCGGCGTACATCGCCTCGTAGTCGTCGGTCGTACGCGAGCTCATGTGGATGTGCGGGTCGAAGATGCGCATCAGGACTCCCGAGCGGTCTGGGTGGGGACGGGAAGGAAGGGCAGGGCGTCGGCGGGCACCTCACGGCCGGCCGCGCGCCGCTCGGCGGCGTAGTCGGCGACCATCCGGCGCAGCTCGTCATCGGATCCGTCGGGTCGGTCGAGGCCGGCCACCAGGCGAAGAGGTACGCCGACGAAGAGGCACTTCAGGACGGCCTGGCGCCACGCGGCGGGATCGAGACGAGCGGCGTACGTCCCCAGGGCGGCCGCCACCAGGCGCGGGTCGTTGGTGCGCAGCGCGTCGTGAAGCAGGTCGACGGCGCGGTCGCCGATCAGGTCCTCGAGGTGGCCGAGGCCGAGCAGGACCGCCCGCCGCTCGTCGGCGTCGCCGAAGCGGTAGAGGTCGTGCACCTCGGTGCTCAACGTGTCGCCGTCGCCCGCCAGGCCACGGCCGAGCGCCATCAGCAGACTCACGCGTACGTCGTCCTCGACCCGCTCCGCGCCGGGCTCCGGCGAGGTGCCCGGCGTGCGGCCGATCTCCCTGGCCGCGGCCGGGAAGCGGGTCCTGATCCGGGTGGGGTCGGCTTCGATCTCGGCGCACCACTCGGCGAGGAGCTTCTCGTTCATGCGCCCACCTCCTCGGGTCGGGGAAGGCCCTCGAGGGTCTCGCGCAAAAACGCCAGGGAGCGCTCGGCGACGACCGGGGCGGCGTGGGACTGGCGGGGCAGCTCGAGCGCGGCCAGCCCGGTGTAGCCGATCTCGACGAGGGTGCCGAGCGCGGCGGCGAAGTCGACCTCGCCGGTGCCGAGCTCCAGGTGCTCGTGGACGCCCTCGACCATGTCGTCGACCTGCACGTTGGCCAGCAGTGGACCGGCCAGTCGGATGGTCTCGGCCATCCCCCGCGGCTCGTTGCACACCACGTGACCGAGGTCGAGGGTGACCCGCAGCAGCTCCGGGTCGTCGAGGCGCGCGCGCAGCTCGAGCACGGAGTCGAGGGTGTCGACGAAGTGCCCGGGCTCGGGCTCGACGGCGCACACGACGCCGCGGCGGGTGGCGAGGTCGAGGACGCGCCACACGCCGTCGCACAGCCGTCCCCAAGCGCGGTCCTCGTCGACGCCGTCCGGCAGGGTGCCCGACCAGAACGAGACCGCCTCGGCGCCGAGGTCGGCGGCCACCTCGACCGCCCGGTGCAGATAGTCGACCCGGCGGCTCGCGTCCGGGCCCGGGTGAAGCAGGGTCGGGTAGTGCTTGCGGAGCGGATCGAGGATGTAGCGAGCGCCGGTCTCGATCACGACCGACAGGCCGAGCTCGTCCAGCCGGCGGCCGACCTGGGCGACCCGGCCGGCCAGGTTCGGCCGGAAGGGGTCCAGGTGAAGGTGGTCGAGGGTCAGCGCGACCCCGTCGTAGCCCAGCGCGGCCAGGAGGCTCAGCGCGTCCTCGAGCCGGTGGCTGTGCATGCCGTTGGTGCCGTAGCCGAACCGCAACGTGCTCGTCGCGCTCATGTCGGTGACACCACCTTCGAGGCGGCCTTGACGATCGGGCCGGCGGCCAGCAGCGCGACCGCGGCCAGCGGCGAGCGGCGGGCGACGAGCGCGGCCTGGAGCGGGATCATCCCGCGGATCCCGGCGCCGGTGGCCCGCCGGACCGTACCGGCATCCGGCGATGAGACCGCGGCGAGCTGGGCGGAGCCGACAATGTGTGCGTACGTCGCGGCGAGGGCGACGGGGAGCGCCGCCCGCCCGTGGCCGGCCGCCGCGGCCGCGGTCAGGACCGTGACGCCGCCGGCCAGACTCGCGGTGCGCGGCTGAGTGCCATGGACCTCGCCCCGGCTGAGCAGGGTGACCCCTGCGGTGTGGGCGGCGAGCAGACCAGCCGGCACCAGCCCGGCCCGCGTACGTCCGCTCGCACTCGCCCCGAGGAGCACATCGAGACCTCGGGCCGCGGCCATCGCGACCGGCCCGGCCGAGGTGTCCTTCAGGACGGTGTCGTAGGCCCACACCGTCCCGGCCAGGGCGGCCGCTGTCACCGCGGCCGGACGCCCTCCGGCGAGTCCGGCCAGCCCGACACCCGCTGCGGTCAGCCCGACGGCCACCCCCAGCGCCTGCCGCGGGCTGACTCGGCCCGACGGGATCGGCCGCTCGGGGCGCTCGACGGCGTCGAGGTCCCGGTCGGCCCAGTCGTTGAGCGCCATCCCGGCCCAGTAGAGCGCCACCGAGGCGGCCGGCATCGCGACCGCGCGCGCCCGCAGCGGACCGGCCGCGGCCGCCCCGGCCAGGGTGTCCCCTGGCACGGTAAGGGCCGCCGGCAGCCGGACCAGCTCGGCGAAGGCTCGGGCGCGAGACGTCATGCGCCCACCCGAGCGCACCACGCGACCAGCTCTTCCCACTGCGTGCCGAGCCGGTGCTCGGTGGAGCCCGCCGGGTCCTTGAAGAAGAACCCGAACGGAAGCGGTCCGCTCTCACCGACCTCCTGCGCGCGCAGGACGAGCCGGGCCAGGTCGAGCACCAGGGGCGCGGCCAGCGCCGAGTCGCAGCCGCTCCAGGTGAACTGAAGCGACATCCGCACGCCGAGGAACCCCTCGAAGGAGACGTGGTCGATGGCGGTCTTCCAGTCGCCGTGGTCGGGGACGTAGTCGATGTGCATCGGCCCCTCCACCGGGTGACCGAGCATCGCCTCCAGCCCCTGAGCCTTGGTGACCAGCTTGCTCTGCGCGTTGGCGGGGTCGGCGAGCGTGGCCCCGTCACCGCCACCGAGCATGTTGTAGGAGGCCCAGGCGTTGACCTGCAGCGCCCGCGTCGAGAACATCGGCGCCAGCGCCGACTTCAGCAGCGTCTCCCCGGTCTTCCCGTCCGAGCCCGCCCACGGGAGCCCGGCCCGCTCGGCGAGGGTGACGAGCACCGGCAGCCGTGGTCCCGGACTGGGTGTGAACGAGACCACCGGGCAGCCGGCCCGGTAGGCGGCCAGGACGTAGACGGAGCTGGCCGGCAGCGGGGACTCCCCCGCGGCCAGCGCCGCGTCGAGGACGTCGGGGTCGGCGAGCGGTCCGCCGTCCGCGACCTCAGCCGGCGGCTCGGTGCTCGCCACATCCACCACGACCACCCGCTCGAGCCCGTGCTCCTCGCGGAAGGCCACGAGATCGGCGGTCAGGCGTTCGACCGCAGCGCCTTGCGGCTCTGCGCCCGCCGGGTCATAGCCCGTACGCAGCCGCCCCTCGACCTCTTCCAGCTCACCGGCGACCGCCGGCAGGATCCCGGCGGGAACGACCCCGCCCGCGGCGAGCCGCTCGGCCCGCTTCAGCAACGGGTCCGCCCGCAGGTCGTGCCCACCGATCACCAGGTCGTCCAAGGAGGGCAGCCCGGCGGCGGCGATCTCCGGCTGCTCGGCGACCAGCCCGACGCGTCCGGCGAGCCCGGCCCGGACGGCCAGCGCGCCGACGGTCGTCGTGACACCCACCGAGCCGCAGGCACCGACCAGCCAGAGCCCGACTCTCCCGCTCATCTGTCCGCCTCGCAGCGGAACCGCTCGACCCCGGCGACCATCTCGATGCCGCCGAGTACGTGGGAGAGGAACTCCGGCTCGATGAACGACTCCGAGGTGTGGCCCATGCCGGTGTAGAAGGCCCGGCCGCCGTCGTAGCGGTGGCACCAGGCGATCGGGTGCGGGTCGCCCATGGCGAACCGGCCCGGGTTGTAGCTGGTCTCGTCGAGGTCGGCGAGGACCCGGATCGAGTCGGCCGGACGGTCGCGGAAGCTGTACCACTCGTCCCAGCGCGTCCACCTCTTCGGCAGCTCGGCCGTCGCGGCGGTGTTGTGCGCGTGCACCTTCACCGTCGCGGTCTGCTGGGCGGGGTGACCGGCGAAGTAGGCACCGACGAGGCCGCCGTACCAGGGCCAGTCGTACTCGGTGTCGGAGGCGGCGTGCACGCCCACATAGCCGCCACCGTCCTGGATGTAGCGCTCGAACGCGGCCTGCTGCCCCGCGTCGAGCACGTCACCGGTGGTGGAGAGCCACAGCACCGCCTCGTACGCCGCCAGGTCGGTGTCGTTGAACACCGCCGCGTCCTCGGTGGCGGTCACCGTGAAGCCGTTCTCGGCCCCCAGCTTCTCGATCGCCGCGATGCCGTCAGGGATGGAACCGTGCCGGAACCCGGCGGTCTTGGAGAACACCAGGACGTCGTACGTCCCGGCTGCCTCGCTCACGTCGGAGCGGTCGGCACTCGCGGCCGGCGCCGGTGACAGGCCCGGGGCGAAGGCGGCCACCGCCACCAGCCCGACTCCCGCAATCAATGTCCGGAACCTTCTCGATCCGTGCTTCATGTGCGTATCCCTTCTGTGCTCAACGGTCTGAACAGGCTGGAATCGGCCGAGCGGCCCCGGGTGGATCAGGTGGGGATCTCCTGCCACGTTCTGGTGTCGGAGCTGGTCTCGACCGCGGCGAGAACGCGCTGCACCTGGAGTCCGTCGGCGAACGTCGGCGTCGGCTCGGTGCCCTCGCCGAGCGCCCGGACGAGGTCGACGACCTGGTGGGTGAAGCCATGCTCGTAGCCGAGGCCGTGGCCCGGCGGCCACCAGGCCCCCACCCACGGGTGCTCGGGTTCGGTGACGACGATCCGGCGGAAGCCGCCCTCGGCCTCCGGCAGTGTCGCGTCGTGGAAGTGCAGGACGTTCATGTCCTCGAAGTCGAAGGCCAGGCTGCCCTTCGACCCGTTGATCTCGATCCGGATCGCGTTCTTGCGGCCGGTGGCGAAGCGGGTGGCCTCGAAGGAGCCGACCGCTCCCCCGGCGAACCGCGCCAGGAAGAGCGCGGCGTCGTCGACGGTGACCGGACCGCGTTCGGCACCGGCGGTGGCGGAGAGCCCGGAGGAGGTCTCGGCCACCGGGCGCTCCTTGACGAAGGTCTCCAGCATCCCGGAGACCTCCAGGATCCGGTCACCGGTGATGTGCTGGGTCAGGTCGATGACGTGGGCGCCGATGTCGCCGAGCGCACCCGAGCCGGCCTTGGTCTTGTCGAGGCGCCAGCTCAGCGGGGACTCGGGGTCGGCCAGCCAGTCCTGGAGATACTGTGCCCGCACATGGTGGATCTCCCCGAGACGACCGTCGGCGACCAGCTTCCGGGCCAGGGCGATGGCGGGCACCCGGCGGTAGGTGAACCCCACCATCGCGCGCACTCCACGCTCGGCGGCCACCGCGGCGGCCGCGGCCATCCGCTCGGCCTCGGCCACGCTGTTGGCCAGCGGCTTCTCGCACAGCACGTGCTTGCCCGCCTCGAGCGCGGCGATCGCGATCTCCGCGTGGGTGTCGCCGGGCGTGCACACGTCGACCAGGTCGACGTCGTCGCGGGCGATCACGTCGCGCCAGTCGGTGACGCTCTCCTCCCAGCCGAACCGGGTGGCGGCCTCGGCCACGCGAGTAGCGTCACGGCCACAGAGGACCTGCATCCGCGGGGTCAGGGGAAGGTCGAAGAAGCGGTGGGCACTTCGCCAGGCGTGGGAGTGGACGGCACCCATGAAGGCATAGCCGATCATCCCCACCCCGAGCGTGGCGTTCTGCTCGGTCATCGGAACTCGATCCTGTGTTTCGGTGGTGTCGCTCCGCGCCCGAGCGCGGAGCGATCTTGCGGTCTGACTGGGTCGGGCTCGATCAGGACTCGAAGGCCGTGGGGAGGAACTCCTCCACGTTCTCCTTGGTGACGACAGGCGCGTCCAGCTGGATGGTGCGCGGCACGGTCACCTCGACCAGGTCGGACATGGCCTTGTCCTGCGCCAGGAGCCGGGCGAGCTTGATGCCGTCAGCGGCCTGGGTGGAGGGGTAGATGACCGTCGCCTTGAGGACGCCCTTGTCCGACTCGATCTCGCGCATCGCGTTGGCCGAGCCGGCGCCGCCGACCATCGTGAACTCGTCGCGACCGGCGTTGTTGATCGCGGCGAGGACGCCGACACCCTGGTCGTCGTCGTGGTTCCACAGGAAGTCGAGCTTCGGCGCGGCCTGGAGCAGGTTGGAGGCCGCCTTCTCGCCGCCCTCGACGGTGAAGTCGGCGGCGACCCGGTTGTCGACGTCGAGGCCGCACTCGCCCAGCGCGTCCTTGAAGCCCCGGCTGCGGTCCTGGGTCAGCGGCAGCGAGTCGATGCCGGCGATCTCGGCGACGACGGCGTCCGTCTTGCCGTCGGCCTGCCCACAGACGTACTCACCGGCCGAGACACCCATGCCGTAGTTGTCGCCGAGCACGGTGACCCGGGCGGCGTTGGGGTCGTTGAACTCACGGTCGACGTTGATGACCGGGATGCCGGCCTCCATCGCCTTGAGCGCCACCGGCGTCATCGCGGCGCCGTCGAAGGGCAGCAGCACGATGGCGTCGACCTTGTCGTTGATGAAGGTCTCGACCTGGCTGATCTGCAGGCTGACGTCGTTGGTGCCCTCCGCCAGGCGCAGGTCGACGTCCTCGTAGGAGTCGGCGGCGGTCTTGGCCTGCTCGCTGATCGCACCCATCCAGCCGTGGTCGGCGGCGGGGGCCGAGAAGCCGATGACGACCGTGTCGCCCTTCTCGTCGTTGGAGCCGGCCTTGGCGTTGGAGGTGCCACCGACGTTCTCGGACTTCTCGGGGGTGTTGCTGATGCACGCCGAGAGGGCGAGCACCGAGAGGCCTGCGACGACGATTTTTGCTGTGGACTTCAGTTTCATGGAAGTGCTCCTAGATCGTGCGAGGTGGAGAAGGGATTGGTCCGAGAGCCGTGGACGGCTGGCTGGATGGCGTCGGGCGGTCATGACCCTGGCTGTCGTGAGAACCGCTTCTGCAGCAGCACGGCGGCGATGATGATCAGGCCCTTGGTGAAGGCCTGAGCGGAGATCGAGAGGTTGTTGATCACGAACACGTTGGTGAGGGTCGTGAAGATCAGCACCCCGAAGACGGTGCCGACGATGGTGCCGCGCCCGCCGGCGAGCAGGGTGCCGCCGATGACGACCGCGGCGATGGCGTCGAGCTCGTAGAGCCCGCCGTGGGTGGCGCTGCCGGTCGTGGTGCGGCTGACCAGCATGATCGCGGCGATGCCGCAGCAGACCCCGACGAGCACGTAGAGGAGCACGGTGTGGCGGCGTACGTTGATGCCGGCCAGGCGCGAGGCCTCCGGGTTGCCGCCGATGGCCAGGGTGCGCCGGCCGAAGGTGGTGCGGTTGAGCACGACCCAGCCGATCACGGCCACGATGACGAAGATCCAGACCAGGACCGAGATCCCGAAGATGTCGCGGGAGAACGCGTCGGTGAAGCCCGGCACGCTGACGATCTGGGTCTTGCGCGCCGAGATGATCTCGGCCAGACCGCGGGCGCTGGCCATCATCGCGAGCGTCGCGATGAACGGCACCACCCCGCCGTACGCCACCAGCAACCCGTTGATCAGACCGGCACCCGCGCCGACCAGGAGGGCCGTGGTGACGATGAAGATCCAGTGATAGTCGTTGGCCATCGCCTGCGTGGCCAACGTGGTGCACCAGACCGAGGAGAGCGCGACCAGCGCGCCCACCGACAGGTCGATCCCGCCGCCGGTGATGACGAAGGTCATCCCGATGCTGACCACGCCGATCACCGCGGCCAGGCGCAGGATCGTCATCACGTTGTCGACCGAGGCGAACCGTTCACCACCGGTGGCGATGCCGATCACGGCCAGCAGGCCCAAGGCCAGGACCAAGCCGAGGTTGTGGCCCGCGCCGCTGCGCAGCAGCTGGCCCAGACCACGGGGCTCGGCCCGGCGGGCCGCCTCCTTCTCCACCCGAGCCGTGTCCTCCTGGGCCACAGCAGCGTTCGTTGGCGTGTCGCTCATGCGACCTCTCCTTCCATCACGAGGTCCAGGACCTTCGACTCGTCGATCTCGGTGGCGGGTCCCTCGTGGACGACGGAGCCCTCGCTGATGACGAGGACCCGGTCGGCGAGACCGAGCACCTCCTCGACCTCGCTGGACACCACGACCACGGCGACACCTTCGTCGGCCAGGCGGCGGACGAGGTTGTAGATCTCGCTGCGTGCCCCGACGTCGACGCCCCGGGTGGGCTCGTCGAGGAGCAGCACCTTGCAGTCGCGCAGCAGCCATCTGGCGAGCACGACCTTCTGCTGGTTGCCGCCCGACAGGTTGCGGACCGGCCGGTCGACCCCGGCCGGACGTACGTCGAGCGAGCGGCTGAGCTCCTCGGCGGCGCGGCGCTCGGCGCCGCTGTCGAGGAAACTGCCCTTGGAGAACCGGTTCAGGGACGAGACCGTCACGTTGCGGTAGACCGCCTGGTCGAGCAGCAGCGCCTGGCTCTTGCGCTCCTCGGGGGCGAGGCCGATCCCGGCAGCCACCGCGGCGCGTACCGAGCCACGGCGCAGCCGGCGGCCGTTGACGGTGACCGTGCCCGAGCTGGAGCGGCGGGCGCCGTAGACGGTCTCGAGGATCTCCGAGCGGCCGGAGCCGACCAGGCCGGCCAGACCGACGATCTCGCCGGCGTGGACGCGGAGATCGATATCGTGGAAGCGGTCGCCGGACAGGCCGGTGGCCTCGAGCACCGGCGTGCCGTCCCGACCGGGTGCGATCGCGGGGCGCTCGGGGAAGACGTACTCGATCTGGCGGCCGGTCATCAGTGTGATCAGCTCCCGGGTCGGGGTCTCCTCGACCGAGAGCCCGGTGGCCACGGTGCGGCCGTCCTTGAGGACCGTGATCCGGTCGCCGATCTGGCGGATCTCCTCGAGGCGGTGGGAGATGTAGATGATCGCGACGCCCTCCGCGGTGAGGCCGCGCATGACCCGGAAGAGGTTGTCCACCTCCTCCTGGTCGAGAACCGCCGACGGCTCGTCGAGGATGAGCAGGCGGGTGTCGTGGGACAGCGCCCGCGCCATGCTGACGATCTGCTGACCGGCCGGCGAGAGGTCACCGACCAGGCGGTTCGGGTCGACCTCGCTGTGGCCGAGCCGGGCCAGGAGCGTACGCACCCGCTGGGTCGCCTCCGCGCGGCGGCTGAACCCGGCGGTGGCGAGCTCGTGGCCGAGGAAGATGTTCTCGGTCACGGTGAGCCCGGGCACCAGGTCGAGCTCCTGGTAGATCGTCGAGATGCCGCGCTTCATGGCGGCGACCGGCGTGGTCAGCCGGACCGGCTCGCCCTCCCAGAGGATCTCCCCCTCGTCGGGCTGGTACGCCGCCGAGAGCACCTTGATGAGGGTCGACTTGCCGGCGCCGTTCTGTCCGAGCAGGCAGTGCACCTCCCCCGCGCGGACGTCGAGGTCGACGCCGCCGAGGGCGAGCACGCCGGGGAACCGCTTCACGATCCCGGTCATCTCGAGCAGTACGTCACCCCCGTCTGCGCTGGCGGCGGGGCCGTCCGGCGACGGCTTCGGGGTCTGGGTCATCGGGTTCCTCCGTGCAGTTCGGCGAGGGCGGTGGGGTCGGAGAGCAGCGGCTCCAGGGAGACCAGTGCGCCGCCGCGAACCGCGGCGGTCGGGCCGAAGGCTGAGATCGCGACCCGGGTGCCACCGGCACGCGGCGCGAGGACGTCGGCGGCGAGCCGTGCCTCGACGGCCGGGCGCAGCCACTCGCCGAGCACGGCGAAGTAGCCGCTGAGTACGACGGTCCCGGGGTTGAGCGTGTTGACGAGGATGGCGGCGCCGGTGCCGAGCCAGGTCCCGACCTCGTCCAGCGCGGCCAGGGTGCGGCCGTCGGCGAGCCGGGCCCGCTCGACCAGGGTGGCGAGTCGCTCCTCCAGGGTCAGTACGGGGTCGCGGACCGGGTCGTCGGGGTCGGTGGCCGCCTCGAGGAGCGCCCGCAGGCCGACCACGGTCTCCCAGCAGCCGGTGCGGCCGCAGCCGCACAGACGCCCGCGAGGGTCGACCGGGAGGTGGCCGATCTCGCCGGCCCAGCCGTGCCGGCCCGGGGCGACCCGGCCACCACTGACGATCGCACCGCCCAGGCCGACCTCGCCGTAGAGCACCACCATGTCGGCGCGGTCGGCGTCGGTGGGGTCGAGCTCGGCGGTGGCGGCGAGGGTGGCCTCGTTGGCCACACGCACTGGCGGGACCGGCGCGGCCGTGGCCGCGAGCCGGCGGCGTACGTCCTCGGCGGCGTCGATGTCGCGCCAGCCGAGGTTGGGAGCGAGAGTGACGCGCTGGGTTGCGGTGTCGACGAGGCCCGCGACTCCGACGGTGATGCCTGCGACGGTGGCGCCGGCGGTCCGTGCCTCGGCGAGGGCGTCGTCGACCAGGCTGGCGAGCTCGGCCAGCACGCCCTCGGGCGGAAGGCTGCGGCCGTCGATGCCGCGGCGGAACTCGGCGATCACGGACCCGGCGAGGTCGACGGCGACGACGGCGAGGTGGTCGACGTTGATCTCCGCGCCCACGCCGCACACCGAGCTGCCGACGAGCCGGACCTGGACGCCGGGGCGGCCGGCGCCGCGGCGGTCGGCGTCCTCGCAGGAGACCAGCCCGAGCTCGGCGAGCTCGTCGACCAGTCCGGTCGCGACGGTGCGGGTCAGCCCGGTCTCCACGGCGAGGCGTCCTCGCGAGCGCGGCCCGCGGTCGCGCAGCGACCGCAGGAGCAGGCCCATGCGGGCGGCCCGGACGGCGGCCGGGTCGGCGGTGGCGGAGACCCGCACGGTGATGTCTGCGTCGCGCACGGGTGCCTCCTGTCCGGGGTGTGGTCGCCCATCACGGGCGCAGCCTGTGATGGCAGTCACAGAATTCGGTGACTGAGAGACAAACTAGTGACCGCGCTCACGTTGTACAACCCTTTCGCGGCGGTTTCTGCAAAGTTTCTGTCGAACTTTGAAAAGTTATTGGACAAAGTAGTCGAAAGGGGCACCCGGCCAGAGTTGGCCGGATGCCCCTTTCGGGTCGATCGCGAGGGTCACTCGCTGGGTGCGATCACCACCTCGTCGGTGCCGGTGAGCGCCGGGATGTCGCCGTCACCGGGGTCGGTGTACTCCGCCACGAAGACGGCATTCAGGTCGTCCTGCCCGGGGTCGTGACCACCGGGGACGGTCGTCACGATCGAGCCGCTGCAGCCGTTCGCGGTGGACTGCGGGTGCCCGTGCTCGTCGTGGCCCAGGACGTACGTCACCGAGACCCGGTCGCAGTCGACGGCCTGGTCATCGGTCACCTCGACCTGGAACTGCACGGTGTCACCGAAGTGGAACGTCTCGCCGGGCGCCGGGCTGGTCGTGAGGGTCACCACCGGGACGTCGTTGCCGACGACGACGTCGACGTCAGCCGAGGCGTGCTTGCCACGACCCGCCTTGCCCTTGTCGGTGACGGTCAGGGTCGCTCGGTAGGCCCCCGGCTCCTCGTAGGTGTGGGTGGCGGTCTTCCCGGTGGCGTCGAAGGTGCCGTCACCGTCGAAGTCCCACTGGTAGACGAGGCGGTCACCGTCGGGGTCGGTCGTCCCGGCGCTGTCGAAGGCGACGGTCAGCGGCGGCTGACCGGCGGTCTTGTCGGCGCTGATGACCGGCTTCGGGCTGTGGTTGCCGGTCCGGGCGATGTAGTCGATCCGGGAGACCTGGGCCTCCTCGTTCTCGCTGAAGAACCCGTCGCCGTACTCGAGCATGTAGAGCGAGCCGTCCTTGCCGAACTCCAGGTCCATCACGTTGTCCGTGGCGAACGTGGAGAGCACGGACTCGATGCCGGTCAGCTCGCCATCGGCGTCGAGCCGCATGCCCTTGATGTAGTCCCGGCCCCACTCCGCGAACAGCGGAACGCCGTCGTAGTACTCCGGCCAGGCACCGGAGAGCGGGTCCTTCGTGGCCGACTTCTGGAAGTCGTACGCCGGGCCTGCCATCGGGGCGATGCCGCCCGTACCGAGCTCAGGGAACTGCTCCGACTGGCTGTAGGTGTACCAGACGGTCGGCTGGGTGACCGGCGGGAGCTCGGTCAGACCGGTGTTGTGCCGCGAGTCGTTGACAGGGGCGTCACAGTCGAACGCCGGCCCCGAGGTCCCGGTCGCGAAGTCGTAGTCGCGGTAGGGCATCTCGGCGGTCGCGCACAGCGGCCAGCCGTAGTTGGCCGGCTCCGTGACGACGGTCCACTTGCCCTGACCCGCCGGCCCGCGCTCCGGGTTCGCGGAGGAGGCGTCGGGCGAGTAGTCGGCCACGAAGACGCGGTCGGTCTCCCGGTCGATCTCGATCCGGAACGGGTTGCGCAGGCCCATCGCGTAGATCTCCGGGCGGGTCTTGTCGGTGCCCGGCGCGAACAGGTTCCCGGCGGGGACGGTATAGCCGCCGCCTGCCTTCGGCTTGATCCGGAGGAGCTTGCCGCGCAGGTCGTCGGTGTTGGCGGCCGTACGCCTCGCGTCGAAGGCGGGGCTGCGGTTCTCGCGGTCGTCGAGCGGGGCGTACCCGTCGGACTGGAACGGGTCGGTGTCGTCGCCGGTGGCGAGGATCAGGTTGCCTGCGGAGTCGAAGACGATGTCGCCGCCGACGTGGCAGCAGCGACCGCGGTCCACCGGTACGTCGATGATCTGCTGCTCGGTGGACAGGTCGAGCTTGCCGCCGGCGTACTTGTAGCGTGAGAGCCGGATCGCGCCCTTGAAGGGCTCGAAGTCGGCGGGCGTGCCGTACTCGGGGGCGTCACCCTCGTTGACGTCCGGCGTGGCCGGGTCGTCGACAGGGGTGTTCATCGGCGGCGAGTAGTAGACGTAGACCCACTTGTTGGTCCGGCCGTTGTATCCGGGGTCCAGAGCGATGCTCTGCAGACCCTCCTCGTCGTGCTGGTAGACGTCGAACTCGGCTGCGACGCTGTTGACGCCGGTGTCGGCGTCGTTGAGCCACACCTTCCCGGCCCGGGTCGTGTGGAGGACGTCCCCGTTGGGCAGGACCGCGAGGTCCATCGGCTCACCGGGGCGGTCGTTGAGGGTCACCTTCTCGAAGTCGGTGTCCGGCGGCGGGGAGCCCGTGGGGGCCGCGTCCGCGGACGTCGTGAGGGGCAGAACCAGGAGGCCGGAGACCACGGTGGTGGCGACGCTCCAGAGGGTGAATCTGCGCACGGTCCATCTCCTTCTCTCGCTGTCATGGGAGGGGAGCGAGATCGTCCGCGAACGTATCGATGTGACGCCGATCACGTCAAGTGACTTGCGTACTTTCGCAAGATGATTTCGAAAGATGGGACGATAGTGCACCTCTGGAGAGGTCGAGAGTGGGGTCTACGCCTCGCCGCTGCTGGGCGCGTAGACCGAGGCGCTGATCAGGTGCGCAGCGCCGATGACGCCGCCCTCGTCACCCAGCTCGCTGAGCACGATCGGGAGGTTGCCGGTCGCCAGCGGCAGCGAGCGGCGGTAGGTCACGCTGCGGATCTCGGCGAGCAACCCGTGACCGAGCTTGCTGACCCGGCCGCCGATGACGATCAGGCCGGGGTTGAAGAACGAGACCAGGCTGGCGAGCACCTGCCCGATGCGGTGGCCGCTCTCCCGGATGAGCTGGACCGCCTGGGCGTCGCCGCGGGCGACCGCGATGGCGATGTCCTCGGCGCTCAGCTCGCCCTTCTCCGCGAGCAGCTCGGCCAGCACCGGAGAGCGTCCGGAACGGGCCGCGGCGAGCGCCTCGCGAGCGAGCGCCGCCCCTCCGGAGAACGCCTCCAGGCAGCCGGTGTTGCCGCAGGCGCAGGTGGGCCCGAAGTCCTCGACGCGGATGTGGCCGATGTCGCCGGCACAGCCGTCGACGCCGCGGTAGAGCTCCCCGTCGACGACGATCCCGCAGCCGATGCCGGTGCCGATCTTGACGTACAGGAAGTCACGAGCGGTCCGGGCGACACCCGCGTGCTGCTCCCCCGCCGCGAGGACGTTCACGTCGTTGTCGAGCACGACCGGGCAGCCCAGCTCCCGGGCGACCGCGTCGCGCACCGGGTAGCCGTCCCAGCCCGGCATGATCGGCGGCGACACCGACACGCCGCGATGGAAGTCGACCGGTCCGGGTACGCCGATACCGGCGCCCATCGGCTCGCTGACGTCGTGCTCGTCCAGGAGCGCGCGGACCTCGTCGAGCGCGGTCGCGAGCACCTTCTCCGGGCCGCTGCGGATGTCGCACGCCCGGGTGCGGGTGCCGATCACCGACAGCCGCCCGTCGGTGAGGCCCACCGACATGCTGGTGGCGCCGATGGAGATGCCGACGAACCGGATGTCCGGGGCGAGGTCGACCAGGGTCGAGCGCCGGCCGCCTCGGGAGGCCGCCGGGCCAACCTCGTGGGCCATGCCCAGCTCGGTGAGCCGTCCGACCTCGGCCGCGATCGTGGTGCGAGAGACGTTCAGCCGGTCGGCGAGCTGAACCCGCGACAGCGGGCCCTCGTCACGTAGCTGGGCGAGCAGTCGTGCCTGCATGGAGGTCTCGGCCCGGCCGGCGAGTGAATGGCGCATACCGGCGATCCTGCCATGTGGCACAGGGAGTCAGCCCAGGAGCGCGTCGACGAATGCCTCAGGGGTGAACGGGGCCAGGTCGTCGGGGCCTTCACCAAGGCCGACGAGCTTGACCGGAACTCCGAGCTCGCGCTGTACGGCGACGACGATGCCGCCCTTGGCGGAGCCGTCGAGCTTGGTGAGGACGATGCCGCTGACGGCGACGGCCTCGCTGAAGACGCGGGCCTGGATGAGGCCGTTCTGGCCGGTGGTGGCGTCGAGGACGAGCAGGACCTCGGTGACCGGGGTCTGCTTCTCGATGACGCGCTTGACCTTGCCGAGCTCGTCCA
This sequence comes from Nocardioides sp. NPDC023903, assembly GCF_040639295.1. NCBI lineage: Bacteria > Bacillati > Actinomycetota > Actinomycetes > Propionibacteriales > Nocardioidaceae > Nocardioides > Nocardioides sp. NPDC023903. The sequence goes on from NZ_JBEZZS010000041.1 coordinate 45,207, forward strand.
TCAGGCCGGCCTTGTTCTGCAGCCGTCCGGCGGTGTCGACGATGACGGTGTCGACGCCGGTGTCGAGGCCCTCCTTGACCGAGTCGAAGGCGACGCTGGCCGGGTCGGTGCCCTCCGGGCCGCGTACGACCTCGACGCCGACGCGCTCGCCCCAGGTGGTGAGCTGCTCGGCGGCGGCGGCACGGAACGTGTCGGCGGCACCGAGGACGACCTTGCGGTCCTCGGAGACCAGGATCCGCGCGAGCTTGCCGGTGGTGGTGGTCTTGCCGGTGCCGTTGACGCCGACCATCAGCACCACACCGGGGGCGCCGTCGGCGCCGCTGACCTGGAGCCGGCGGTCCATGCCGGGGTCGACCAGCTTGATCAGCTCATCACGCAGCGCCGCCTTGACGTCGACCTTGCCGCCCTCGACGCGCAGCCGGGTGCGCAGCCCCTCGACCAGCTCCTGGGTCGGGGTGACGCCGATGTCGGCGGTGAGCAGCAGATCCTCGATGGACTCCCAGGTGTCCTCGTCGAGCCGGTCGGACGAGAGCAGGTTGAGCAGGCCGCGGCCCAGCGCGTTGGAGCCGGCCAGGCGCTGGCGCAGCCGCACCAGGCGGGAGGCGGTGCTCTCCGGCTTCTCGATGACCGGCGCGGCGGGCTCCGCCGGCACCGTCTCCGGCTCGGCCTCCCCGACCGTCGGCCCCTCTACGGTCGGCGCAGTTGGGCGGGAGATGACATCGGTCCCCGCCTCGGTCGGCAGCGAACGGTCCTTACGGCGCCGGGTGCTGGCGACCAGACCGACGATGCCGCCGCCGATGATCACGACAGCGGCGACCGCGATGATGACGATGAGGGTGACCATTTCCATGGGCCTCATCCAATCAAACTAGCGCTGATTTTCCGTAGTTCCTGGCTTGCGCTCACCGAACAGCTCGGTGAGGTGGTCCTCGCGGCGGGTCTGCAGGCGCGTGGCCGGGCTGAGCGTGGGGGCCGTGTCGACGGCCCGCTCCATCGCGTTGCCGAGCTTGGTGGCGTACGGCATCTTCTGTCCGCGGTGGGGGAAGACCGTGTAGACGATCACGAGTCCGGCCAGCGCGACGATGAGGAACATCGCCACGAAGATGACAACGATGGTCAACACTGGCTCGGCCAGCCCCCTTCTGGATACGCACGGACGGCGTCCACCCTTGCACACCCCGACCCCGGAGCACACAACGGCACGCGCGGGCGCACGCGCTCGAGGCGTCCCGTCGTACGGCGCGGGATCTCGACAACGTACACCGGACCGGTAGTGTTTCACGGCATGAGGATCATCGGGACAATGATGGTCCGGGACGAGGTCGACATCGTCGCCGCGATGATCGAGCACCACCTGGACCAGGGTGTCGACACGTTGATCGTCACGGACAACGCGTCGGTCGACGGCACCACCGAGGTGCTCGAGCGCTACGCCGCCACGGGACGGGTCGAGCTCCACCACGACCCCGTCCACGAGAAGCAGCAGGGCAAGGTCGTCACCTCGATGGCCCGACGTGCCCGCACCCACTTCCGCGCCGACTGGGTCCTCAACCTCGACGCCGACGAGTTCCTGGTCCCGAAGGACAAGGGCCTGACCGTACGCCAGGCGCTCGAGGCCACTCCCCTGTCGCTGAACGCGTTCACCGTCGAGGTGGAGAACCTCGTCGGCCCGCCCGCCTGGAAGGGCGGCGGCATCAACCGGCTCCAGTGGCGTGACCGGCGTACCGACGAGCGCCTCGAGGCGGTCGGGCTCCACGCCCACCCGACGCCCAATGCGATCCACCGCGGCGAGTCGGACATCAAGGTCGTCCAGGGCAACCACTTCGTCTCGCTGATGAGCAACGGCCAGCCGGACGACGAGGTCGCCCTCGAGGTGCTCCACCTGCCCTGGCGCTCCTGGGCCCAGCTCGAGCGCAAGGTGATCAACGCCGGCAAGGGCTACGAGGCCAACCCGGACCTGAAGCCGAGCCCGCGCCACCACGGGATGCGCGACTACCAGCGCTATCTCAACGGCACCCTGCAGGACGCCTACCTCGCGCGCACGCCCACCCGAGCCGAGCTCGCCGCCGGCGCCTTCTCGGGCGACTACTCGTTCGACGACTGGCTGACCTACCACCTCCACATCGTGCTCGGCCGTTCGCTCATCCCCGACCTGATGCGTGACGTGCTCGACCCCGAGAACGACAAGGCCGTGCCCGACGACGAGCACGCCCTCGGTGCCGAGCGCGGCCGGGCCGCCCTCGCCGCTGAGCCGTACATCCCACCCCGCAAAAGCTGAAACTCTCTTCTCAGGAGGACCTGTCTTGCCCACGTTCAGGGGCGCCGTACGCCGCGGCCTCGCCGCCGCAGGTCTGCAGACCGTCCGTGCCGCCGATGCCGAGGCCGCGCGCCTGCACGATCGGATCGACGAGCTCAAGCAGCGCAACCAGAAGCTGCGTACGAAGGTGGAGGGGCTGCAGGGCGACCGAAACCGCACCACCGCGGTGCCCGCCATCCCCGGCCTGGACCGGCTCGAGCTGCGTCGCGAGCAGGTGCTCGCCGGGGTCAAGCCCGACGCCCTGATCCTGGAGATCGGCCCCGCGCACAACGCGATCCTGCCCAAGCGGGACGGCTATGACGTACGCATCGTCGACTACCTCGACCGCGAGGGCCTGGTTCAGCGCTATGCCGGTTTCTCCCAGTACAACCCTGACGACATCGAGGAGGTCGACTACGTTTTCCGGCCGGGAACTCCCTGGTCAGAGATGATCCCGGAGCGTTTCGACCTCGTCGTGGCCTCTCACGTCATCGAGCACACGACCTCGATGATCGACTTCCTCAACGAGTGCGAGAAGCTGCTCAACCCCGACGGCGTGCTCGCCCTGGTCATCCCCGACCACCGCTACTGCTTCGACCGGTTCCGTGAGCGCGCCTCGCTCTCGCGCGTCATCGACGCCTCGCTCTACCCGACGTCTGTGCACACCATGGGCGCGGTCATCGAGGAGCGGCTCAACGCGGCCAAGCACGGTGGCATCACCGCCTGGGGTCCGCGCCACAAGGGCGACTACACCTTCGCCCACGGTCTGGAGGCCGTGAAGGCGAGCGGTGCGGAGGCCCAGCGCGGGGAGCGCTACATCGACACCCACAACTGGGTCTGCACCCCCAACCACCTCCGCCTCCTGCTCCAGGACCTCGCCGACCTCGACCTCATCTCGATGCGGGAGACCTCCTTCCACGACACCGTCAAGCACGAGTTCTTCATCAACCTCTCCCCCACCGGCGAAGGCACCGGCCTCACCCGCGAGGAGCTAGTGGTCCTGGCCGACGACGAGCGTCGCGTACTCGACCAGGCAGTCTTCGAGAAGTAGCCGAGCCTGGGTGGAGCCGAGTCGGCGCAACTGCACGCCTTGGAGCGAAGCGAAGCGAGCGAGGCGTGCGGTTGCGCCGACGCGGCGCGTGATACTCTAAAAAAACGCGGAGTAGCCCCGAAAAAGC
>NZ_JBEZZS010000042.1:0-45419 GCF_040639295.1 Nocardioides sp. NPDC023903
GGTCGTGTTGACCGGGCGACGGGCGTTGGCGGCAAGAACGATGTCAGCGGTCGCCGTTTTGAGGAGGTCGCGGTCGAGGGTTCGGTACTCCTCGAGACAAGTCCATCTCGTAGGCCGCGCCATCCACGGCGAATGACACCGTTTCCTCGGCCTGAGACTTGCCGTCGTAGTCATCGACCAGGGTCACGACGACCTTGCGTGCCATAGAGATAATCCCTTCACGGTTACCGAACGCGTACAGGCGAAAAAACAATCGTAGCCAGTAGATAACAGATCTGTTGCGCCGCCTGGAGCGCCGGGGCCCTTCTCGCACCGCGGCGTACACCAAGACCCCGGTCAGCCCCGGAGGAGATCGGCTCCACCAACGGTGGCTCGCCCCCACGGTTCGGGCTGTACTGCGGTTTCGCGAGGCCCAGCCGAAGGCATCCTCGGGCTCCGCTTACTGCGCCTACCCGACTCCGGCAGGCCGTCGCCACCGTCGTTCTCGGGCCGCTCGGGCTCGCGCGCAGCTTCCTTCGCGCCGGACGTCATGACCCAGCGCTGCCGGCACCTGTCCGGTCCGGGCGTTCGCGCCAGGTGGCGGCCGCCCCGGCGGGCCCTACGGTCACCCGGTGACGTCGGCTCCGTGGTTTGGCGTTGACCAGTGTGATATCCCCGCCATAGTGGGCCAGCACGCGGTGGTCCATGACCGCGCGCCACAGCGGAACTTAGGTGCCCACTCGGCCGACGTACGTGACGCTTCGGCAGTAGTCTCCTCGCGTGCGCAAGGGTCGGATCATCCTGCTCAACGGGGCGTCGAGCTCGGGGAAGAGCAGCATCGGGCAGGAGCTGCTGCCGCTGCTCGAGGACCCGTGGTTCCTGGTGCCGGTCGACGGGATCAGCGGGATGCGGTCGACGGTCCATACGTGGGAGCTCGACGATGCGGGGATCGCCGAGATGCTGCGGCGGACACGGCTGGGCTATCACCGCACGGTCGCGGCCCTGGCCTCGGTCGGCAACGACGTGATCATGGACTACCCGCTGAGCGAGATCTGGCGGCTCGAGGATCTGCTCGAGGTGCTCGACGGCTACGACGTCACGCTCGTCGAGGTCTGGTGCTCGCCGGAGGAGCTCGAACGCCGGGAGGCCGCCCGCGGCGACCGTCCAGCCGGTCTCGCCCGGTCGCAGACCCTGGTCTACTCGCACGCGTACGACATCCGCGTCGACTCCACCACGGCGACCCCGGCCGCGTGCGCGAAGGAGATCGCCGAGGCTCTTCCCGCTCTCACCGGGCCCAAAGCCTTCGACCGCCTCCGCGCCGATTAGGCACGTACGTCGCCCTCGCGGCGCGCGGGGTTGGCAGGGATGAGAAAATGATTCCCGACATGTCTGAAACGAAGCTTCCCCGCCCCGGTCAGGCCACCCTCGCCGGGTGGCTCATCGTGCTCGGCTCATTGCTCACAGTGGTGACGGCCTGGGACCAGATCTCCGGGCTGCGCAGCCTGGACACCCGGGAGCGGGTGGAGGAGGTGCTGGCCGAGCCGCCGCTGGCCGGCTCCGGGATCGGCCTCGACAACATCCTCGACCTCATGCACGTGATGGCGCTGGTCACCGGTGCCATGGCGGCCGCGGCGGTGATCCTCGGCTGGCATGTGCTGCAGCGCAACAAGCAGGCCCGGCTCGCGCTCACGGTCATCGCGGCGCCGCTCTTCTTCGCCGGGATGTTCGGCGGAGGGTTCTGGTCCACGCTGTCCGCGGTGGCAGTCGTACTCCTGTGGATGTCGCCCACCCGCGACTGGTTCGACGGCGTCTCGCCGACCAAGCGGGAGGCGCTCGACAGCGGCGACCCCGACCAGGAGTCGTACGTCGCGCCGGCTCCGCCGGCGGCCCCGATCGCTTCGACGGATTCGCCCTCAGCCACAGACTCGACCGCCGGTCCGGCTCGGCTCTCGCAGCAGCAGCCGCCGCCGTGGACCGGTGCGATCGCCCAGCCCGCCAAGGTCGCGCCGAAGCGCCGGCCGGGCGCCGTGATGGCGGCGGCCGTGCTCACCTGGATCGGCTCCGGGTTCACCGCGCTGATGATGCTCGCCTCGGCGGTGACGGCGACCGCCAATCCCGACCTGATCCTCGACCAGGTGCGCAAGCAGGCGGCGAACGACCCGAACATGCGGGAGGTGGCGGGGCTCTACACCACCGACGTCATCGTCGCCTCGGCCTGGATCATGGCCGTGCTGGTAGCCCTCGTGTGCGTCGCCGCCGGAGTGTTCGCCGCCTTCGCGATCCGCCGCCATTCCTGGGCCCGGGTCGCGCTGATGATCTCCGCCGGCATCTCGGCGCTCTCGCTGCTCCTCTTCGCACTCGCCTTCCCGCCGGCGGTGGTCCTCTTCGGCGCCGCGGTCGCGACCTTCTCGTTCCTGCTGCGGCCCGAGGTCGCGGCCTGGTTCCGTGGCTGAAGCGGAGGCCCGCGGAAGTAAAGCAGAGCGCCTGACCGTGCGGGCCGGATAGGCTCCGCGACATGTCAGATCAGTACGGCTCCTTCGACAACCCCTACGGCGGCGAGCCGCCGTTCCAGGGGCAGGAGCCGCCGCCCCCGACGCCGTACGCCCCGCCCCAGCCGTACGTCGCCCCGCAGCCGACGCAGCCGCAGCAGCCCCAGGGATGGGGCCAGGCGCCCCCGGCCTACGGCCAGTACGCGATGGGTCAGCAGCCCCCGGCGTACCTTCGCCCTCACTATCCGCCGCCCGATCCCGACACCCGCCCGGGGACGGTGGTCGCGGCGTCGGTCATGACGATCGTGGGGTCGGTGATCGCCCTGCTGATCTCGGTGTTCATGGTGCCCGCGGGGATCGCCGACTACAACGACCCCGCGTCCACGGACAAGGGCGTGACGATGGCGATGATCATCTGGTTCGCCGTCTGTGGCGTGCTCAGCCTGGTCGCGATCCCGCTCGGGATCATGGTGCTGTTCCGTTCCAAGGTGGCCCGAATCCTGCTCACCGTGGTCGGCTCGATCGCCGCACTGCTCTCGCTCTTCGTGGTGCTCTATCCCGCGCTGATCATCGCCGCGCTGCTGATGCTGTACGTCGGCAGGGCAGGCAACTGGTTCGCCCGGCGGAAGCCCGTCGACCCCTGGCAGCCGCCGATGCCGGGCGCGGGACCGCCGACCCACCAGCAGTTCTGACGACCAGCCAAGTCAGGACATTTCAAACTGACTTGCGAAAGTTCCAAAACTTCTTGACGAAGTTCATCGGCGCCTCTACCTTCTGATGTGGCACTCGTCACATCCCCCTCGTGGAGGCCCCGATGACCCGTATTCCCCCGTCCAGGGCCGTGCTCGGCTCACTCGTCGGCCTGTCGGTCGTGGCCGCGCTCCTCGGCAGCGGCCCGGCCACCGCCGCTGAAGAGGCGGAGCTACCACCGCAGGAGCCCGGCGTCACGCTGCGCACCTACGACATGGCTCGGCCCATCGACCAGCTGTGCACGCTGCGCGCAGGCCAGACGCCCAACGTCGACAAGCTCACCTCGCTCATCGACTACGACTCTCCGGCCGACTTCGGCCTCGCCGACCGATTCATCTCCCACGCCCTGGCCAACCTGAACATCGCTACCGCCGGGTCCTACGACTTCCGGCTGATCAGCGACGACGGCTCCCGACTGGTCATCGACGGCGAAGAGGTCATCGACCACGACGGCCTCCACGGGGAGACCCCCAAGGACGGCAGCGTCACCCTGAGCGAGGGCTACCACGACCTGCGCGTGGAGCACTTCGAGGACGGCGGCGGCGAGGTGCTGCGCCTGCAGTGGCGCCCGCCGGGCGCCGCTGACTTCTCATTGGTGCCGACCGAGGTCCTGAGCACCGAGGCAGGAGTGGTGCGGGTGACCGCGCCAGGCACGAAGTACTGCGAGGGACAGAGCGACTCCGCCGGTGACGGCATGCAGCTGGACAGCGTCCACCCGGCGTACGACCTGACCGACCTGCGGCCGGAGGGCTTCGAGCCGATGGTGGCCGCGCTGGACTGGGCGGCGGACGGCCGGCTCGCCGTGGTGACCTCCGGGTCGGTGAGCCCGTCGGGCTGGGTGGAGGACCCCGAGCCGGGCGAGATCTTCCTGCTCAGCAACCCCCGCACCGCCACCGGGCCCGAGGACGTCACGGTCGAGAAGGTCGCGACCGACCTGTTCAACCCGATGGGCGTCGCCGTCATCGACGAGTCGATCTTCGTCTCCGAGCGCGACCAGCTCACCGAGCTGACCGACCCCGACGGGGACGGCTTCTACGACCAGCACCGGAAGGTCGCGGAGTGGCCCTTCGGCGAGAACTTCCACGAGTTCGCCTTCGGCCTCCTCCACGACGAGGAGAGCTTCTACGTGAACCTGTCCGTCGCCATCAACTTCGGCGGCGCGACCACCGACCCGCAGCCGGCACGCAATCGCGGCACCACGCTGAAGATCGACCGCAACACCGGTGAGGTCACCTACCTTGCCGGCGGGCTGCGTACGCCCAACGGGATGATGCGCGGACCCGACGGCGACCTCTTCGTGATGGACAACCAGGGCGCCTGGCTGCCCAGCTCCAAGCTGGTGCACGTCAAGCCGGGGAGGTTCTTCAACCACTACACGAACCCGTCCGGCCCGTTCGACGACAAGCCGGTCACCGGCCCGGCGCTGTGGGTGCCGCAGGGCGAGATCGGCAACTCCCCGAGCAGTCCCATGATGCTGGAGAAGGGTGCGTACGCCGGTCAGATGATCTTCGGCGACGTCACCTACGGCGGCCTGCAGCGCGGCTTCCTGGAGAAGGTCGAGGGCGAGTACCAGGGTGCCGTCTTCCGCTACTCCGCAGGCCTAGAGGCGGGGGTGAACCGCACCCTGCTCGGTCCCGACGGATCGATCTACGTCGGCGGCATCGGCGAGGCGGGCAACTGGAGCGAGCCGGGCAAGCTCCGCTACGGACTGCAGCGGATGAGCCCCGCAGACGGCAAGGCGTTCGACATGCACCAGATGCGCGCCACCCAGAACGGCTTCGAGATCCGCTACACCCAGGCGCTGTCCCAGGAGACGGTCGACAAGATCGCCACTGATCCCAACGCCGCGTTCCGGATGACCCACTGGCGCTACGCGCCGCGCCCGACGTACGGCGGTCCGAAGGTCGACGAGCGACCGCTGTTCGTCTCCGGTGCGGAGGTGTCTGCCGATCGCACCAAGGTGACGCTCACCGTCGATGGCCTGGAGGAGGGCCGGGTCGTGCACCTGCGCTCGCCGCGGCCGTTCACCGGCGTGGGCGGTGAGGAGCTGTGGAACACCGAGGCCTGGTACACCCTCAACGAGATCCCGGGGTACGTCTCGCCGGCCGATCGCAACTACCTCGAGGCTGAGCAGGCGACCCTGCGCGGCAGCGCCAACGTCGCGGTCGAGCACAACGGCTACTCCGGCTCCGGCTTCGTGGACGGCTTCGGCAACGTCGGCGCCTCGGTCACCTTCGACGCGCAGGTCGCTCGCGCCGGGACGTACCCGGTCCGGCTGCGCTACGCCAACGGCCCCGACCCGGCGCCCGGTACCAAGCGGGTCTCGGTCCACCTCAACGGCACCGAGGTCGAGCCGTGGGCGCTGGAGTCCACCGGCGACTGGCAGACCTGGGGCACTGCGACCCGGTCGATGAGGCTGAAGGCCGGGGTCAACCGGATCACCGTGAGCTACGAGCAGGGCGACGAGGGGAACGTCAACCTCGATGCCCTCAAGATCGGCGGCGGCGAGGACATCTGTACGCCGCAGCGACCCGCCCCGGGCTACAAGTCGCTCTTCGACGGGACCCTGAGCTCACTGGCCTCGTGGCGGATGGCCGGACCGGGCTCGTTCGGCCGGCAGGACGACTGCTCGCTGCGTACGACCAACGGCCTGGGCCTGCTGTGGTACGCCGAGCAGGAGTTCAGCGAGTACAGCCTGAAGCTGGACTGGAAGCTGGTCCGCGATGACAACGGCGGCGTCTTCATCGGCTTCCCGAACCCCGGCAATGACCCGTGGGTCGCGGTCAATCAGGGCTACGAGGTCCAGATCGACGCCAGCGACGCCCCGGATCGCACCACCGGCGCCATCTACACGTTCCAGGGAGCCGATCCGGAGGCCGTCGCTGCCGCTCTCAAGCCGGTCGGTTCGTGGAACTCCTACGACATCCGAGTTGAGGGCTCGACCGTCAAGATCTTCCTCAACGGGAAGCTGGTGAACGACTTCACCAGCACCGATCCCGCCCGCGACCTGGCCGGCTTCATCGGCATGCAGAACCACGGTGGTGGCGAGACCGTCTACTACCGCAACGTCCAGATGAAGGAGCTCACCGACTGACGCGCGATCCCGGCAGCGGGGTCAGGAGACGAGCGAGTCGTCCTTGGCCCCGTTGTCGGATCCGCGGACGATCTTGTAGATGCGCAGGCCGATCCAAGCCACGACGGCGACTGCCACGACCACGATGACGACGTTCTGGAAGCGGCCGACGATCGGCTCGACCTTCTCCCAGTTGTCGCCCAGCTGGTAGCCGGCGACGACGAAGATGGTGTTCCAGATCGCCGAGCCGACGGTCGTGAGGAGCAGGAACTTCCAGATCGGCATCCGGGTGACCCCGGCGGGCACCGAGATCAGCGACCGGAAGATCGGGATGAAGCGGCCGAAGAAGACCGTCCAGGCGCCGTACTTCTCGAAGAACGCCTCGGTCTTCTCCAGGTCGGAGGTCTTGACCAGCGGCAGCTTCTCGCCGATCCAGTAGACCCGCTCACGGCCGATGGCGGCACCGATCAGGTAGAGCACGAGCGCACCGACGACCGAGCCCAGCGTGGTCCAGATCAGCGCCTCGGCGATCGTGAACCGGCCCTGCGCGGCGGTGAACCCGGCCAGCGGCAGGATGATCTCCGAGGGCAGCGGCGGGAAGAGGTTCTCCAGCGCGATGCCGAGCCCCGCACCCACCGGGCCGAGCTTGTCCATCAGGTCGACCGCCCAGCCGGCGACGCCGGTGAGCTCCTCGGGCTGGGTGGCGGTGAGGATCATGATGCTCTCTTCGAAGTATGTGGGTGGGCCAGGCGGCCCGAAGCCTATGAGGCCGCGTTGACCGCGTCCAGATCGGCCCGGGTCAGCACCGACCGGATCTCCAGCTCGACATCACGCAGGGACTCACCGGGTTCGGGCGACCGGTCGATCGCACACACCACAGTGTCCACGACCGCACCAAGCGGACGGAGCGCGTTGACCGCGTCGCGTACGGCACCACCGGAGGTGATCACGTCCTCGATCAGGGTCACGCGCTTGCCCTCGAAGGACGGACCCTCGGCGAGCTTGGCGGTGCCGTACTCCTTGGCCTTCTTCCGGATGAAGATCGCCGGGATGCCAGTCTTGGCCGACACCATGGTCACGATCGGGATGCCGCCGAGCTCGAGGCCGCCGAGCAGCTCGGTCCCCTCCGGGAGCAGCTCGACCATCCGTGCTGCGACGCGGTCCAGCAGAGCCGGGTTCGCCTCGAAGAGGTACTTGTCGAAGTACGTGTCGCTGACCTGCCCCGAGCGGAGCGTGAACTCCCCGTGCAGGCGGCAGGTGGCGTCGATGTCGGCAGCAAGGGTCTGGTCCGTGGTCACGGCCCCTAGCCTAAGTCGTATGACTGCGCGACGACTCCACGGCATCCCGCCGACGATCTTCTCCGAGATGTCCGCCCTGGCCGCCGCCACGGGCGCGGTCAACCTCGGCCAGGGCTTCCCCGACGTGGACGGCCCCGACGAGATCATCAAGGAAGCCGTCGCTGCGTTGGAGGGCGGACGGAACCAGTACGCCCCCGGCCCGGGCATCCCGGCGCTGCGCGAGGCGGTCGCTGCCCACCAGGAACGCCACTACGGCCTCACCTTCGACCCGGCGCGCGAGGTCGCGGTGACCACCGGCGCCACCGAGGGCATCGCGGCGGCGATCCTCGCCCTGGTCGACCCGGGCGACGAGGTGATCCTCGTCGAGCCCTACTACGACAGCTACCCGGCCATGGTGCAGTTCGCAGGAGGCGTACGCCGCCCTGTGACGTTGAGCCTGGACGCGTCCGCGTCGGGCGGGAGACTGCCCCGCGAGGCGCTCGAGGCGGCCGTCTCCTCGAAGACGAACGTGCTCCTGCTCAACTCTCCGCACAACCCGACCGGCACGGTGCTCACCCGCGACGAGCTCGAGACGGTCGCCGCCTTCGCGATCGAGCACGACCTGACGGTGGTCTCCGACGAGGTCTACGAACACCTCACGTTCGACGGCGTGGAGCACATTCCGATCGCCACGCTCCCCGGGATGCGCGAGCGCACCCTGACGCTGTCGAGCATCGGCAAGTCCTACTCCTTCACCGGCTGGAAGGTGGGCTGGGCGACCGGCCCCGAGCACCTGGTCCAGGCGCTGCTGGGCGCCAAGCAGTGGCTGACGTTCACCTCCGGTGCCCCGCTGCAGCCGGCCGCTGCGTACGCGCTCGAGCATCTCGACCACTGGCCCAAGGAGCTCGCCCTCGACCTGCAGGGGCGGCGCGACCTCCTCTGTGACGGGCTGAAGGAGATCGGCCTGGACGTGACGATTCCGGAGGGCACCTACTTCGCCGTCACCGACATCAGCGGGCTCGGCTGGAGCGACGGGCTCGAGTTCTGCCGGGCGCTGCCCGAGCGGGCCGGCGTCGTGGCCATCCCGCTGCAGGGGTTCTACGACAGCGACGCCGGGAAGCACCTGGTCAGGTGGACCTTCACCAAGCAGCGCGAGGTGATCGAGGAGGCCCTGGACCGACTCGCCCGAGGGCGACTGACGCGCTAGCGGTCGGCCCGCGTCTCCGCGTCGTCGTCGGCCGGTGCGCGCGGTGGCACGGCCATCCCGAGGATGTCGCGGTCGGCGTGACCGTCGTGGTCGAGGTCCGTGGCCAGCCGCGAGGCCGTACGCCGCCGGCGCCACCACTCCACCATCGCGGGCAGGAACGCGAGCGCGAAGAGCAGCAGGACCAGGTAGTCGATGTTGTCGGCCAGCCAGGGCCAGCGGGATCCGACGAAGAAGCCGAACAACGTCACCGCGAGGACCCACAGCACGCCGCCGACGAGGCTCCAGAAGTAGAACCGTCGCCGGTCCATGTGGGTGACCCCGGCGACGACGGTGACATAGGTGCGTACGAACGCGATGAACCGGCCGATCACCAGCGCCTTGTTGCCGTGCTTGTCGAAGAACTCACGGGTCTGGTCGAAATGCCGCTTTTTGATGAAGCGGCCGTCGCGTTCATAGAGCCGTGGACCGATCTTGCGGCCGATCTCATAGCCAGTCACGTTGCCGGCGAATGCCGCCACGACGAAGAAGAGCATCGCGATGACGATCTCGACGCCGGGAGGGCCGGGAAAGATGTCGATCTTGCCGGTCGCGATGAAGATTCCGAGCGCGATCAGCAGACTGTCACCGGGCAGGAACGGGAAGAAGAGACCGCACTCGATGAAGATGATGATGAGGCTGATCCAGAAGAGCGGCTCGCCGAAAGTGGCCAGCAGAAAGTCCGGACTCATCCATTCCAAACCGGCCATCATCGGCGCAAAATTCCCTGCACCTGTCACGGGCCCTACGGTACCCATAGGTAACAACTATTGTTATCGAATATTCTGACTCGTCGATGAACGAGACACGACCGTCCGAGTCTGAATCCAGAGCGCCCTACGACCCGATGCCCCATGGGCAGCCGGAGGTCGGCCTGGGCCCGTGGCCAGGTGATTGGCCCGAGGGGGAGCACTGGGATCCTGAGCTGCTGGCCAACGGCGACCGCCGCAACGTGGTTGATCGCTACCGCTACTGGACGCTCGAGGCGATCGTCGCCGACCTCGATCAGCGCCGCCACGGCTTCCACGTCGCCATCGAGAACTGGCAGCACGACTTCAACATCGGCACCATCGTCCGCACCGCCAACGCCTTCCTCGCCGCCGAGGTGCACATCGTCGGCAACCGCCGCTGGAACCGCCGCGGCGCGATGGTCACCGACCGCTATCAGCACGTCCATCACCACCCGGACGTGCCCGCGCTCGCGGCGTACCTCCATGAACGAGACGTACGCCTCCTCGGCATCGACAACCTGCCCGGCTCACTCCACCTGGAGACCATGGAGCTGCCGAAGTCGGTCTGCTTCCTGTTCGGGCAGGAGGGCCCGGGGCTCTCCGAGCAGGCCCGCGAGAGCGTCGACGGCACCTTCTCGATCGCCCAGTTCGGCTCGACGCGATCCATCAACGCCTCCGCCGCCGCGGCGATCGCGATGCACACCTGGGTCGTCCAGCACGCCGATCTGGGTTCCGACGAGGCTTGGCGCGGCTGACTCGCTGAAAACGCGTCGATCCCCGGGGCGCACCCCGGGGATCGACGCGTTGTGACCGATCAGTGGATCAGTTGGAGTTCCGCTCGTAGCAGACGACCCAGTGGTCGCCGGTCTGCCACTCGTACTTGCTCGGCTTGCTGTAGGCCCTGGTCCGGGCCGGGCAGTTGAGGCCGACGGCCCGCTCGAACGAGGCGGTGGTCGGGTAGGTCGTGCCGGCCTTCTTGAAGGCGGAGATCGACTTGTAGGTGTGCGAGCTCAGGCAGGAGTACGGCCCGGCGTACGTCGAGCTCATGCAGCCACGGGTCCGCTGGGTGAGCGATACGCCCTCGAGGAACTTCGCCCGGTTGGTCGGCAGGTTCTTGAGGGTGTCCTTGCCCGGCAGCACGACGTCGCAACGGAACCAGCGCTGGCCGGCGTTGAACTGCTCGACGTTCGGCACGAAGAACGCAGTGGTGTACGCCGACTGGTTGCGCTTCGAGTAGGTGCTGCCCAGCTTGTCCCGGAGTGCGCGGACGCAGGTCTTGACCATATGGGAGTAGTTGGCCTCGCGGGTGAGGGACGCCGCGGTGCGCGTCGTACCGGCGACGAGGGTGCCCAGCGCGATGGTCTTCGCGGTGTGGGCATCGCTGCACGAGACCTTCTTGCCGGTCTGGGACCAAGCGCCGTAGGCGGTCCAGCCGTAGTTGTAGCAGGTGCCGACCGTGGGCTTGGGCGGCACAGCCGCGTCGGCCTTGGTGGCGGTGAGTCCGATGAGGGAGAAGACACCGATGACGAGCCCGAGGATGAGGGCGGCCGTCATGGGCTTCTGCGCGGGCGCGAGCGCGCCGGCACGAAGACGAGACATGATCGTGCTTTCGAATGGGTGGGATGTGGCCGCTGAATCCTCGCAGCGAGATGCCCAGTGGGGCATAGTCAATTCGGGTGGTTGTAACCGGGTTACGACCCGGTGTCACCCAGGAGAACACGACCCGCTAAAGTTAACTCCGGGTCGCCCGGATGTGCCCCACTTTCGTGGGTGCGTGGCCTCGGGGCCGGGCGGCAGCGGGGGCTTTCAGTGCCTCTCGATCCGGTAGCGGATCTGCACCTGCTCGCCGGTCTGCAGGACGTCGATGACTCGCATCCGCTTGCTGGTGATGCGGCGGGGGAGCAGTGGCGCCCCGGCGCCGAGGGTGACCGGACAGATCCCGGCGACGACCTCGTCGAGCAGGCCGGCGTCGTCGAACTGGCCGACCAGGTCCCCACCGCCGACGAGCCAGATCCCGCCGTCGACCGTGGCCGCGATCTCGTCGTAGACGGGATTCACGTCGCCCTGCACGAAGCGCAGCTGTGTGCCCTGTACCTCCGGCAGGTCGGTGGCGTGCGTGAACACCCACACCGGGCGCTCGTCGTAGTACTCCCGCCACTTCTCCGGCCCGGTGAGCAGCTCCGGATCGTGGTCGATCATCCAGCGGTACGTCGTGCCGCCCATCACCAGCGCCGCCGACTCCGCCATCAGCCGCTCCCAGGAGCTCTCGTCGTCGCCGTGCGGCGTCTCGAAGAGCCAGTCCAGCGAGCTGTTCTCATCGGCGATGTAGCCGTCCAACGACGTTGCGGTGAAGTAGGTGACCTTGGGCATGCCCCTGACGCTAGGCGCGTCAGGGGCATGCCCGCCCGACCGTTCTTGCTCTGTCTCCTGCTGGTCAGGTCACCTCCGGGAGGCGTCCCCCCGCTCCAGACAGGTACGCAGCGCGGCGAGGCCGCGCGAGGAGTGGCTCTTGACGGTGCCCTCGCTGATCCGCAGCTCGCGCGCGGTCTCGGCGACCGACAGCTGAAGCCAGTGGCGCAGGACGACCACCTTGCGCTGCATCTCCGGCAGCGCCTGGAGCGCCGCGAAGAGCTCGGACCGCTCCTCGAACCGTGCGGCGGGCATGGGCCGCTCTGGGATGTCGCCCGAGCGTTCCCGCTTCCACCACGGCCGCCGGGTCTGGTCGATGTGGGCGCGGACCAGGATCGTCCGGACGTACGCCTCCTCGGAGCCTCGCTCGACCTTCCGCCACGCGGCGTACAGCTTCAGCAGCGACGTCTGCACCAGGTCGTCCGCCCGGTGCCAGTCGCCGCACAAGGCATAGGCAGTTCGCAGCAGGTGCGGGCGTCGCGCGGCGACGAACCCGGAGAATTCCTCATCGCGTGTGCTCACCGGAACAACGACCCTCCGCCCATCTCGTCGGTCTCGCGTGCCTTGACGATGGCCAGGGCGTCCTCGAGAGACCGCGTGCCGCGGTCCTCGGACCGAGGCTCGACCGCCAGCTCGATGGTGTAGACGAGGGTGAGGCCGTCCTTCTCGCGAGCGATGGCGAACTGTTCCTTCCCCTTGATGGTGATCCGAGCCGCCGCAGACCGGGTGGCGCCTTGGGCGAACTTCTCGCCGAGATCAGGATTGGCAACCTGCTCGAGGATCTCCACGCCGCCCTTGATCGGGACGAGCTTCGATCCAGCCCCGAACTCGATCGCCTCGGACATGGACGCGCTGTAACCGCTCGTGCCCTCGGCCATGTCCCTCTCGATCTCCTTGTCCCGGCGAGCGATGTACTCGTCGATGGTCTGCCCCGGAGCGGCGTACGCCACCCCGTAGCCTTCACCGCCGCCTCCGCTCTCTGGCTTGTCCCCGCTGAAGAGGATCCACACCTCCATGCCCTCGCGCTCGGCGACAGCCGCCTCCGAGTCCCAGGGCAGGTCATAGTCGAGCGGGTTGTCGACCTTGCGCGTGATCGTCCAGCCGTCGCCGACCCGGATCGACCCACCGACCGACCATCTGGGTCTGACGTGGTGTGCGGCCACGTCCTCGGCCCACTCGCTGAGGCTCTTCCCGTTGGTCCGAGCCGCGTCGGCGTAGGCGATCTCGGTCGAGTTCATGAAGTTCGCGTAGATCGTCTTCTCACCATTGGTCGCGGCGAGGAACAGCTGGGAATAGTCGGACCCGATGAGTCGGCGGATCTCCTTCCGCCCGATCCGGTCGGCCTCCTCCCAGCCGTCGTGGAAGGTGACCTCCTTCGTGTCGAAGTCGTACCTGAGCGGGGAGTCGTCGCTCAACGGCGGCTGTGTCGGATAGGCGTCGAGCGCCTCATCCGCCTCCGACTGGGTCGCGATCGGCGGGGTGGGTGCCGCCCGGTCGTGCCACGGTGCGTACGCAGACCCCAGGCCGATCACGGCCGCGACGAGAAGAGCGGTCCCGCCTACGGCGACGGCCTGCCGGCGGCGTACGGCCCGCTTGCCGGCGGCCACCAGACCAGCCGGATCCGCGGGTCTGGGTGGGGGGTGCGGGATCGCCCGGTCGAGGGCGTCGTGCCAGTCCATGGTTCCTCCAAGTTCAGTCTCACCCCTGGATACGGATCCCGCGGCAGATCGGTTGTCCTGCTTGATCGATCCAACTCCGAGCGTTGGCAAAGGGTGGTCAGGGGCGCATTACGCTGGCCACCAGCGCACCGGTCGACAACGGATCTCAAGGAGAACCTCCAGATGCCCATCGCCACCCCCGAGAAGTACGCCGAGATGCTCGCGACCGCGAAGGAGAAGGGTTTCGCCTTCCCCGCGATCAACGTCTCCTCGTCGCAGACGCTCAACGCGGCACTGGCCGGCTTCGCGGAGGCCGGCTCGGACGGCATCATCCAGATCTCCACGGGCGGCGCGGAATACCTCTCCGGCCCGACGGTCAAGAACATGGTGACCGGCTCGGTGGCCTTCGCCGCGTACGCGACCGAGGTCGCCAAGTCCTACGACGTCAACATCGCGCTCCACACCGACCACTGCCCCAAGGACAAGCTCGACGGCTTCGTACGTCCCCTCCTCGAGCTCTCCGCCGAGCGCGTCCAGCGCGGTGAGGCGCCGCTGTTTCAGAGCCACATGTGGGACGGGTCCGCGGTGCCGCTGGCCGAGAACCTGCAGATCGCCGAGGAGCTGCTGGCAAAGGCCAAGGCCGCCCACATCGTGCTCGAGATCGAGGTCGGTGTGGTCGGTGGCGAGGAGGACGGCATCGTCGGAGCGATCGACGACAAGCTCTACTCGACCCCCGGGGACGCCATCGCGACCGCCGAGGCGCTGGGCGTCGAGGGCTACCTGACCGCGCTCACCTTCGGCAACGTGCACGGCGTCTACAAGCCGGGCAACGTCAAGCTCCGTCCCTCCATCCTGCGTGACGCGCAGGACGCGGTCGTCGCCAAGCTCGGCCTGCCGGCCGGTGCCAAGCCGTTCGACCTCGTCTTCCACGGCGGCTCCGGCTCGAGCGCCGAGGAGATCGCCGAGGCGGTCTCCTACGGTGTGGTCAAGATGAACATCGACACCGACACCCAGTACGCCTACACCCGCGCGGTCGCCGGCCACATGCTCGCAAACTACGAGGGCGTTCTGAAGGTCGACGGCGAGGTCGGAAACAAGAAGCAGTACGATCCTCGCGTCTGGGGCAAGCTCGCTGAGGCCGGTATGGCCACTCGGGTCGTCGAGGGTGCCCAGCATCTCGGTTCTGCGGGCAATTCCATCGGCTGAGCGACACGCCGGGGATGGGCCAATGGTCCCGGTTCGGAAAACGTTGTGGCACACGGCATAGCAAACTCGGGCTTATGTCGTTGTGCCGGTCATTGGTAAAGCGATTCAATGCCCTAGCTGGACGGCGACCCTCGGGTAACAAGGTCGAACCGTCCCTTCGGCGTTGATCTTGGGAGGGACATCCTCGGTATGGAAACCACTGCGCGAAACCGCACAATCGGCGGAATCGTCATAGGCGCGATCATTCTGATCCTGCTACTCGTCTTGTTCTCGTGCACCGTAAACAGCGATACACAGAGCTCGCCGAAGAAGGATCCGACCACCGGGGAGTCTTCGCTCCCCAGTGATCCGGACACTCTTGAGCCCGACGACAAGCCCTCGGAGAAGGACTCCGACGAGCCGGAGGTCGTCGACGACGACATCGTCCCGGCTGCCAACACCGGCGTGACCTTCATCCCCGCGGGCAACGTCCCGTCGGGCAGCACGCCCACTTGTGAGCTCGACCCGAGCGCCTGCGAGGACACTCGTCCCCCGGGCGCCGGTGTGGACATCTGCGAGATCCGCCCGGACCTGACCCAGTGCCAGCCGCCGGCCCCGCCGACCACCCCGCCGGGTGACGGTGAGCCGACGACCCCGCCGGACGACTGCCTGCTCCCCTTCGGCCTGCTCTGCCCGGAGGACCCCGGTCCCGAGGACCCGGGCCCGGAGGACCCCGGCCCCGGTGACCCGGAGGACGAGACTGCTCCTGACCCGGTCACGGTCAGCCCCTGCGTTGTGAACAGCAACACCTCCGTGACCATCGACTGGTCCGAGGCGAAGGACAAGAGCGGGATCAAGCACTACTCGGTGACGTCGCGTCCCAACGCCGGCGAGCCGGGTGACACCGACAGGACCTCGGCGACCTTCAACGACCTTCGGGCGGGGGAGACCTACACGTTCTGGGTCACCGCGACCGACAAGGCCGACAACGAGTCCGTGGACAGCAACGAGGTCGACTGCGTCATGGACGTCACGGCGCCTGGGGTGCCTGCGGACCTGACCGTTGAAGAGGGCGACCCGAGCGACAGCACGCTCAACGTGAGCTGGTCGGATTCCGAGGACAACGAGAACGGCGTCGGCGACGTCTCCTACAACCTCTACCGCGACGGCGAGCTCATCGCGTCCGGCAACGACACCTCCTTCGAGGACACCGGCCTGAAGGCCGGCACGGAATACACGTACTCCGTGCAGGCCGTGGACGGTGCCGGCAACGAGTCCGCGCGCTCCGCCGGGGTCTCGGGTAAGACCACGAAGGTCGCGCCGACGGTCCCGACCGGTCTCGACGCGAGCAACGAGGGCCCGCTGGGCTTCGACCTCGCGTGGAACCCGTCGACGGATGAGGACAGCGTCACGCCTGCTGCTGAGATCGACTACCGGGTCAGCGTCACCGGCGGAATCTGCGTCGGCGGCACGACCACCGGCGAGACCACGTTGCGTGTGACCTGCATCCTCCTGTGGGACACGGTCCAGGTCACGGTGACCGCGATCGACGGTGACGGCAACGAGTCGGCCCCCAGCCGGAGGCTCACGGTGAACTCCGACGGCAGCGAGGCCAGGGAGCTCAAGGGCAACAGCGCGCTCCGCTCGAACACCCCGGGCGAGGACAAGTCCGACGCTCCGGGCGAGAGCCCGGTTCCGTCCGACGCCCCGGACGTGAAGGCTCCGGACGTGGAGGCTCCGGTCGAGGAGCCGACCGAGGAGGACGCGCCGCTGCTGCCGGGTCTGGATGACATCCTCCCGGGCGGCGAGGACACCGCTGAGGCTCCTGCTGAGGAGCCGGCCGAGCCGGAGGCGACGCCGAGCGAGTCGGAGTCCCCGGCCGCGCGGCCGACGACCGAGGAGCCTGCTGACGAGGCGACCGAGGAAGCTCCCGCCGAGGAGGACGAGGGTGGCCTGCTGGACAACATCGGTGACGCGCTGACCAGCGCCGTGGCCGCGGTGTTCTAGCCGATACACGCCGACAACAAGGGCGGGGAGAGCCGTGAGGCTCTCCCCGCCCTTGTCGTTGTCTGGGTGCCGTCGCGCGAGTGCCCCACTGTGCCGGAGAGGTCCCCACACAAGAGCACGTTCCCCACGCGCCGGAGGGTGGGGAACGTACCTTCGCGTGGGGGAGTCGCCGGAGGCGTGCGAGGCCCGCCTGATGCTCACCGAGGTAACTCGGTCGGCCGTCACATCCATCGTGGAGTTCCGCGCGGGAAGTGCTCACTCACCGAGTTACCCTTCGACAGGCTCAGGACATCGCCTCGGTGGGCATCCATCCGCACAGACGGCCGAAAACCAAGGAGTCGGATGCCCAGCGCCCCCCACAAGCCCTGGACATCCGACGATCTTGGGTGACCGACACCAGTGTGCGTCAGCCGTGCGCACAGGTTAGGCATAGAAACGCCCATGGATCCAGATGGTTAAGACGAAATTCATGAAGTTTCTGTGCGCATTCGAACAGATTCGAACAGATCTGGGGGCCGAATCATCTAGATCCATACATTACGATTTCGGTGTGCGTGTGATGACCTCCCGAGCTCGCGCGGCGATCTTCGCCCCGATCGGCGACGAAGGCCGGGCTGCCCGCGTCGAGAATCGGCTCGCGGAGGCGATCCGCTCCGGCGTACTCGCACACGGCGAGCGGCTCCCGAGCGAGCCCGAGCTGGCCCAGATGCTCGGGGTCGCGACGGTCACCGCACGCGAGGCGTTGGTCGCACTGCGCGCCAAAGGTCTGGTGGTGACGACCCGGGGTCGTGGCGGTGGTTCGTTCGTACGTGCCCCGGAGAGCGGCGACCTCGTCGAGGACCGGCTCGCCTCGATGTCGCGGGTCGAGCTGCGTGACCGGGCGACGGTCTATCTGGTGGTGCTCACCGGTTGTGCGGAGATCGCGGCGGAGCGTACGGACCCTGACGAGGTCGAGGACCTGCGCGACCTGCTGATCCCGCTCAACGTCAGCGACGTCGCCCGCTGGCGCAGCGCCGACAGCGAGCTCTACCTGTCGGTGGCCGCGCTGACCCAGTCGGCCCGGATGACGCGCGAGGTGGTGCGCCAGGAGGCCGACTTCGGCGCGCTGCTCCGGATCCCGCTCAACGAGCCGGGCTTTCGGGAGGCCACGGCCACCCGCCATCAGGAGCTTGTCGAAGCCCTCGCAGCAGGAGATGCTGTCAGGGCACGGGAGAGCGTACGTGAGCACGTCGCTCACTCCCTTGAACGCTTGGCTGAGATCCATGAGGCGGTGCGACGATGAACAGGACGATGACTCCCATCGACTGTGTGGCTCAGGTCGAGCAGCATTTCGGGCCGATCGTGACCGAGCTCGAGCGCGTACGCGACGAGGTCGCCGCGCTCTTCGAGGCCGGCCCGGTCACCACCGCATCCCTGCGGGAGCGGCTCGAGCCCGGCTCGCGGGAGTTCCTGCGCAACCCCAACCTCATCGGTGGTGGCTTCGTCGTGGCCCCGGGCGTGCTCAGCGACCGCCGGCTCTACCTCGTCTGGTGGCAGGGCGAGGAGCGTGACTTCCTCGGTGAGGCCGATGCGCCGGGCACCGGAGAGGCGATCGACTACACCCGCCAGCCCTGGTATCGCTCCCCGGAGCGCACCGGCGAGCTGACCCTCGTCGGGCCGTACGTGGACTTTGTCTGCACCGACGAGTACGTCATGACCACAACGATGCCGGTCTACGCCGGCGGTCGCATGGTCGGCGTCGCCGGGGCCGACACCCTGGTCGAGACGCTCGAGACGATGCTGCTGCCCGGGCTGCGCGAGGCCGGCGCGACGCTGGTCAACGGCCATGGCAAGGCGATCGTCTCGGCTGACCCGCAGCTGGCCACCGGCGCCCCGCTCACCACTGCCCGCGACATGATCCCGTGCCGCGGGCTGCCGCTCTCCGTCGCTCTAGGCTGACGGCTTCACCATGTGACGCGGCGTGGTGAAGAAGAGCACCGCCACGAAGCCGACCGCCAGCGCGACCGCCGGCAGCAGCATCACCTCCGACATCGCCTCGGCGAACTTCGAGGCCACCTCGGGAGGGATCGAGGAGCCCGCCGCGGTCTCGTGGCCGCCGGCCAGCGATCCGCCGAGGCCGTGGGCGTTGAGGCGGAGGTCGATGAGCACGGCGACGGCGGCGGAGCCGATCACCGATCCGACCAGGCGGGTGGCGTTGTAGACGCCGGCACCCGCGCCGGCCAGCCGCATCGGCACGTTGCGGGTGGCGGTCGCCGCCAGGGGTGCCCACACGGCCGCCGAGCCGAGCCCGAAGACGGCCATCGGCACCAGCAGCTGCCACAGCTGGGAGTCGACGGTCATCGGCACCGCGAGCCAGAAGAGCGAGACGGCGCAGAGGAAGAAGGCGACGCCCGTCAGCAGCCGCGGGTGCACTCGGTCGCTCAGTCTGCCGACCAGCGGCGCTGCGACCAAGGAGACCAGCGCCATCGGAACCATCAGCATCGAGGCCTCGAGCGCGGTGTAGCCGCGGACGAGCTGGGCGTACAGCATCAGCGGGAAGCCCATGGCGACCGCTGCGAAGCCCATGCAGGAGATCGCCAGACTGGAGACGGAGAAGTTGCGGTCGGTGAAGATGGACAGCGGCACCAATGGCTCGTTGCGGTTGCGAGCCTGCCACCAGACGAAGAGCGCCATGATCGCGATGCCGCCGGCGACGAGCGCCCAGGTGAGGGCGTCCCAGCCGCGCTGCTCGCCGTTCTGCAGGCCGAAGACCACACAGAACATCCCGACGCCGCTGAGCGCCACGCCGAGCCAGTCGAAGACGTGCGAGTGGGTCTCCAGCGCGGGGACCATCAGCCAGTTGAGGACGATCGCGATGATGCCGATCGGCACGTTGACGAAGAAGATCCACTCCCAGCCGCCGACCGCGACCAGCGCCCCGCCCGCGAGCGGTCCGACGAGCGTCGCGATGCCCGCCGTCGCGCCCCACAGTGCCATCGCCGCGCCCCGCCGCGCGGCCGGGAAGATCCGGGTGATGGTCGCCATCGTCTGCGGCGTCATCATCGCTGCGCCGAGGCCCTGCACCGCCCGCGCGGCCACCAGCGACTCGATGCTGCCGGCGAGCCCGCACCACAGGGACGAGGCCGTGAAGACGGCCAGGCCGGCGATGTAGACCCACTTCGGCCCGAAGCGGTCACCGAGCCTGCCCATGATCAGGACCGGCACGGCGTAGGCCAGCAGGTAGGCGCTGGTCACCCACAGCACCGCGTTGGCGCTCGCGTCGAGCTCGGCCATGATGTCCGGCGTCGCGACGGTCACGATCGTCATGTCGACCAGCAGCATGAAGAAGCCGATGCACAGCGCGAACAGCGCCCGCCACGGGTGCTCGGTCGTCTGCGCTGAGGTCGTCTGCGTCACGGGCTGGGTCATGGCCACAGTCAACACCCGCGCGCCGACATCTCGCTGATCGTCTGCCCGGGGAAAGACGGTCGGTGGCTGCGGGCACAATGGTGCGTATGACCCACCAGGACCTGATGGCCGGACCGCCGCCGACCCACCTTCCCGCCGACCCCGCGACCGACGAGCTGGCCGCCGGCACCGACCCCGCCGAGGTCGTACGCCGCCACCCGGCCTCGCCCTCTGCCTGGGCCGCGCTCGCCACGGCCGCCAAGGAGGCCGGCGCCGAGGACGTGACCATCTACGCCTACGCCCGCGTCGGCTACCACCGCTCGCTCGACATGCTGCGCCGCAACGGCTGGAAGGGCCACGGCCCGGTGCCGTGGGAGCACGAGCCCAACCGTGGCTTCCTGACCAGCCTCGCCCTCCTCGCCGAGCAGGCCAAGGCGATCGGCGAGACCGAGGAGTGGGAGCGCTGCAGCGAGTTCCTGCGCGACAGCAGCCCCACGGCGTACGACACGCTTCTGGGGTGAATCAGGGCCCGCCCAGGACCTGGTCGGCGCTTCGCGCCGCCATGGCACGCACTCGGCGGCGTTGCCCCGCCTCGGAATGCCCCGGCATGCCTTCGACGGGGCGCCTTGCCGAGCACGCACCCTGACGGCGCGAAACATCCACCCAGTTCCTGGCCGGGCCCTTCCGAATCGCGTCGGACCAGCGATTTCGCCTAGCCTTGACCCGTGACTGAGCAGACCGCCAACGCGCCAGAGCCCCACCTGAACGAGCCCACTCTCGATGAGCAGAGCATCGTTCGGCGCGAGAAGCGGGAGCGCCTGTTGGCCGAGGGCAAGAAGGCGTACGCCATCGGGGTCGGCCGCACCCACACGCTCGCCGAGGTGCGCGAGGCCTACGAGGACAAGCTCGAGGCCGGCGACGAGACCCAGGACGTGGTCACCGTCGCCGGTCGGGTCATGTTCGTCCGCAACACCGGCAAGCTCGCGTTCGCGACGCTGCAGGAGGGCATCGGCACCCGGCTCCAGGTGATGCTCTCGCTCGCCGAGGTGGGGGAGGAGTCGCTCGCGGAGTGGAAGAGCCTGGTCGACCTCGGTGACCACGTCGCCGTCACCGGCCGGGTGATCTCCTCGCGGCGCGGTGAGCTCTCCATCATGGCCTCGAGCTGGGAGATGGCGTCCAAGGCGCTGCGGCCGCTGCCGGTGCTCCACAAGGACCTCTCCGAGGAGGCCCGGGTCCGGCAGCGCTACGCCGACCTGATCGTGCGCCAGGAGGCGCGCGACATGGTGCGTACGCGCGCGAAGATCACCCAGGCGATCCGCCGCCGTCTGGAGGACGACGGCTACCTCGAGGTCGAGACGCCGGTCCTGCAGCTCATCCACGGTGGCGCGCACGCGCGGCCGTTCAACACCCACATGAACGCCTTCGACCAGCCGATGACGCTGCGCATCGCGCTCGAGCTCAACCTCAAGAAGGCCGTCGTCGGCGGCGTCGACAAGGTCTACGAGATCGGCCGGATCTTCCGCAACGAGGGCGTCGACTCCACGCACAGCCCCGAGTTCACGATGATCGAGGCCTACCAGGCCTACGGCGACCAGTTCACCATCGCCGAGGAGATGCGGCAGATGTATCTGGCCGCCGCCGACGCGGTCGGCTCGCGCCAGGTCGAGACGGATGCCGGCGTCATCGACCTCGACGGCGAGTGGAAGTGGCTGCCGGTCTACGAGGGTGTCTCCGAGGCCGTCGGCGTCGAGGTCACCCCCGACACCGACGTCGACACGCTGAAGGCGCTCGCCGACAAGCACGACGTCGAGCTCGACCCCGCCTGGGGTGCTGACAAGATCGTCATGGAGCTGTGCGGTGAGCTGGTGGAGCCCCACCTGATCCAGCCGACCTTCCTGTGCGACTTCCCGGCGATCGCCCAGCCGCTGGCGCGGATCAACGACGAGGAGCCGGGCAAGGTGCTCGCCTGGGACCTGATCATCGGCGGCGTCGAGCGCGGCACCGGGTTCACCGAGCTGATCGACCCGGTGGTGCAGCGCGAGGTGCTCACCGCCCAGTCCCTCCTCGCCGCTGGCGGCGATCCCGAGGCGATGCAGCTCGACGAGGACTTCCTGCGGGCGCTGGAGTACGGCGCCCCGCCGATGGGTGGCCTCGGGCTCGGCCTGGACCGGGCGATCATGCTCTTCACCGGCGCGGGGATCCGCGAAACGATCCTCTTCCCGCTGCTCAAGCCGGAAGCCTGACGCGGCAGCTCGTTCCTTCGTCAAGGTATGCAGCCGAAGGCACGCTTCCCATGCGGAACTCCGCAAGGGAAGCGAGAGCTCGTCTGCACACCTTGATCAAGGCCCACCTCCGTACCTGGCATTAGAGTTCCAGGTATGGAGAACGGCCGGTCGCAGACGTTGATGACCGCGCTCGGGTTCGACCCGGGCGCGGCACAGCTCTACAGTCGCCTCCTCCCGCTCAACGGGTGGCCGTTGGTGGTCGTGGCGGCGACGCTGTCCTCCTCCGAGGAGGAGCTGCTGGAGGAGGCCGCGCCGCTGGTCGAGAGCGGTGTCGTCTCCATCGGCGAGACCTTGACGGTGCTCAGCCCGACGGCGGTGGTCGCCCACATGCTGGAGCGGGCGGCGACCAGGGCCCAGGACGCCCACGACCACCTGCTCAAGATCTCCCAGTCGGTCCCGTACGTCGCAGGCACCGCCGCACGGCTCCCGGCCCCGATCGGCGAGGAGCACCCGATCGAGGGCGAGGTGATCGCGACCGAGTTCACGCCGGAGACCTTCGAGCGGCTGGTCTCGGCCACCTCGGGCGACATGATGTGGCTGCGTCCGGCGGTGACCGTGCATCCCTCGGAGATGCGGTTCATCTCGGTCATCGAGTCCACGATCAAGTCGGGTCGCCGGTGCCGTGGCATCTACCCGGTGGCGGCTCTGAAGCACTCACCCGACGTGCTGCGGATGCGGGTCGAGATCGGTGAGGAGGTCCGGATCCTGCCGCGCGTGGGCACCCATCTGATGGTGGTCGGCAGCACGCACGCGATGTTCCCGGACCCGCTCGGCCCGGTGGAGCAGCCGATCATCAACGTACGCCAGCGGGGCATCGTCGAGGTGGTGACCAGCTACTTCGAGGAGCTGTGGCGCCGCGCCCTCCCGGCGGCCGAGCTCGAGGACCTGCCGAACGCCGAGCGCCGCCTGCTGCTCGCCGAGCTGGCCAGCGGAGCCCAGGACGAGCAGATCGCCCGGAGGCTGGGAGTCTCGCTGCGTACGGTCCGACGTCGGGTCGCCGAGCTGCTCGAGGAGCTCGGTGCGACCTCACGGTTCGAGGCGGGTGTCGAGGCCGCGCGGCGAGCCTGGCTGTGACGTACGCGTGTGAATTTGCTAGCGTGTGGTCGCAAGAGCCCTGGTCTTGCCAGGGTTTTTTGCGTTCTAGATGGGTCCAGCGTAGGTGGATCCAGAACACACTAGATATTGGTGCGTTGAGCAGCCGCCGCACGGCGGAGGGACTCCGTCCGGAGCGAAGGAGCGACACACATGCCCGCGATCACGATCATCGGTGCCCAATGGGGCGACGAAGGCAAGGGCAAGGCGACCGACCTGCTCGGTGAGCACGTCGACTACGTCGTCAAGTTCAACGGCGGCAACAACGCGGGTCACACCGTCGTCATCGGCAAGGAGAAGTACGCCCTCCACCTGCTGCCCAGCGGCATCCTGACCGCCGGCGTGACGCCGGTGATCGGCAACGGCGTGGTCGTCGACCTCGCGGTCCTCTTCGAGGAGCTGACCGGTCTGGAGGCGCGCGGCGTCGACATCTCCAAGCTGAAGCTGTCCGCCAGCGCCCACGTCATCGCCGACTACAACCGCCAGCTCGACAAGGTCACCGAGCGCTTCCTGGGCTCGCGCAAGATCGGCACCACCGGCCGCGGGATCGGCCCGACCTACGCCGACAAGGTCAACCGCATCGGCATCCGTGTCCAGGACCTCTTCGACGAGTCGATCCTGCGCGGCAAGGTCGAGGGCGCCCTGGAGCTGAAGAACCAGCTGCTCTCGAAGGTCTACAACCGCCGCGGCTTCACAGTCGACGCCGTCGTCGAGGACCTGCTGTCCTACGCGGACCGGATCGCGCCGATGGTCTGCGACACCGGCCTGCTGCTCAACCAGGCGCTCGACCGGGGCGAGACCGTGCTGCTCGAGGGCGGCCAGGCGACCCTGCTCGACGTCGACCACGGCACCTACCCGTTCGTGACCTCCTCCAACGCCACCTCGGGTGGCGCCTGCACCGGCTCCGGGATCCCGCCGACCCGGATCGACCGGGTCGTCGCGATCGTGAAGGCCTACACCACCCGCGTGGGGGAGGGGCCGTTCCCGACCGAGCTCTTCGACGTGTCCGGTGACTACCTGCGCGACAACGGCCACGAGTTCGGCACCACCACCGGACGTCCGCGTCGCTGTGGTTGGTACGACGCGGTCATCGCCCGCTACGCCGCCCGCGTCAACGGCGTCACCGACTTCGTCCTCACCAAGCTCGACGTGCTCGACGGACTCGAGGAGATCCCGGTGTGCGTGGCGTACGACGTCGACGGTGTCCGCCACGACGAGATGCCCGTCAACCAGTCCGACTTCCACCACGCCAAGCCGATCTTCGAGATGCTGCCGGGCTGGAAGGAAGACATCTCGGGCGCGCGGTCGTTCGCTGACCTGCCGGCCAACGCTCAGGCCTACGTGAAGTACGTCGAGGAGATCTCCGGCGCCCCCATGTCGGTCATCGGCGTCGGCCCGGCCCGCGACGAGACCGTCATCATCAACTCGCTGACCTGAGGTGGTGAGGCTGAGAGTGGCCGATCGGCCACTCTCAGCCAGCTCATGAACGGCGGATGGTGACGCGTCCGGCCTTCAGGTCGACCCCGTACGGCGGGTCATCGCCGTCGGGCGAGGGGACCACGTGACCGATGTTGTCCTGCTCCTTCAGGTCGCGCGCGGCGCGCGCGTTGCCCGGGTCGAAGACGTCGATGAAGTTGCCGAGACCGTCGCCGATCCCGCCGGAGACGCCACGGCGCGATGAGCGCAGGGCCTTGTTGCAGGCCGCGATGATCAGGCCGAGCACGACAACGACGGCGACGCCGAACACGACCCAGGTCATGTTCGGCAGAGTACGCCGATGCTCAAACCATTCGGGTCAAAGCAGCGAGGCGCCCTCGACGACTCCGAGCGGCTCGGCCGCGATGTCGGAGCGCCGCTGGAGTCCGTCGAAGCTGACGAGGTCGGCGGCTGCGTACGCCCGCGAGCGCGCGTCGTCGATGTCGTAGCCCTTGGCGCGGACCGCCAGGACGCGGCCTCCCGCGGTGACCAGGTGGCGGTGGTCGGGTTCCTCGGGGGTGGATGCGTCCACGATCGCCGTGCCTGCGTGGATCACGTCCACGTCGTTGATCGAGTTGGCGTTGCCGGCGCCGGTGATGACGTCGCCCTTGGAGGACGACTCCGGGTACCCGGCCGAAGCCAGCACGACCGTCACCGAGGCACCGTCGGAGAAGGTCGGCGCCTCGACCGTGTCCAGCGCGCCCGTGGCCGCCGCGAGGAGCAGGTCGCCGAGGGAGGACTCCAGCAGTGCGAGAACCGGCTGGATGTCGGGATCACCGAACCGGCAGTTGAACTCGATCACCTTGGGGCCCTTGGCAGTCAGCGAGAGCCCGACGTAGAGACACCCGACGAACGGGGCGCCGCGCTTCTCCATCTCGACCAGGGTCGGCTGGACGACGGTCGCCAGCACGACATCGGCCAGGTCCGGCTGCGCCCACGGCAGCGGCGAGTAGGCACCCATCCCGCCGGTGTTGCCGCCCTTGCCGCCGTCGAAGATCCGCTTGAAGTCCTGTGCCGGCTGCAGCGCGTAGGCCCGCGTCCCGTCGCAGATCGCGAACAGCGAGACCTCGGGGCCGTCGAGGAACTCCTCGATGACGACCCGCTCGCATGCGGCCGCGTGGGCCAGCGCCTCCTCGCGGTCACGCGTCACGACGACGCCCTTGCCCGCGGCCAGAGCGTCGTCCTTGACCACGTACGGCGCACCGAACTCGTCCACGGCCGCGGCCGCCTCCTCGGGCGTGGTCGCCACCCGCGAACCCGCGGTCGGCACGCCGGCCACCGACATCACGTCCTTGGAGAACGCCTTTGACCCCTCGAGCTGCGCGGCAGCCTTCGATGGTCCGAAGACCGCGATCCCCGCCTCGCGAACGGCGTCGGCGACCCCGGCCACCAGCGGTGCCTCGGGCCCGACGATGACCAGGTCGACGCCCAGCTCGCCCGCCAGGGAGGCGATCGCGGGACCGGACATGATGTCCACGTCCCGGAGCGTGGCGAACTCCGCGATCCCCGGGTTCCCGGGCGCGGCGTACACCTCGTTCCCTTCCTGGGAGAGCTTCAGAGCGAGCGCGTGCTCACGACCACCGGTGCCGACGACGAGGATCTTCACGTGGCCACCTTATGACGAGCTCGGATCACTCCTCGCCGGGCGGGGTGACGGCCTCGTCGGGCCGGTGCTGGATGACGTCCTCGTAGTAGGACTCGGCGGCGTTGATGAGCTTGACCCACTCACCGGCGAACTGGGAGAGCACCCAGCGGTGCTCGAGGATCTCGTGGAACATCTGCGCCGGGGTCAGCTTGGCGGCCGCGCCGGGCGGGCGCATCGCGACGATGGGCTCGTAGATCTCGCGCAGCCAGCGGCTCGCGGCGACCTCGATCGGCAGGTCACCGAGCTCGCGGGTGGCGCGGTAGGCGGAGATGTCGTTGAGGATCCGCCGTGCCTGGGCGTCCTGGACGTCCAGCCCGGTCAGCGTACGCAGCTCGCGGCGGTGGTGGCCGAGCTCGACCACCCGCGGGCGGAGGGCGACGGTGTCGCCGTCCTCGCTGGTGGTGATGTCGAGCTCCTCGACGTCGAAGCCGAGGTCGTGGAGGCGCTCGATGCGCTGCTCGATGTGCCACATCTCCTCGGCGGAGAAGACCTGCTCCTCGGTGAGCTCGCGCCACAGGGCCTCGTAGCGGCTCTGCAGCCGCTCGACGATCGCGTCGATCGGGAAGGCCTCCGGCAGGGACTCGCTCGCCTGCAGGTCGAGTAGCTCGCCGTAGATGTTCTGGTAGGCGACGTCGAGGTCGTACTCCCGCAGCCGGTCGGAGAGCTCCGGCTTCAGCTCCCCGGTCTCGGCATCGACCAGGTAGGCCGCGAACCCGGCCGCGTCGCGCACGAACAGGACGTTCGACAAGGACACGTCGCCCCAGTAGAAGCCGGCCAGATGGAGGCGTACGAGCAGGACGACGAGAGCGTCGATCAGGCTGGGGAGCCGGTCGGCGGCCAGGCCCCGCTCGAACAGCGCGCGGTAGGGGAGCGAGTAGGTGAGGTGCTCGGTCATCAGCGCGGCGCCGAGCTCGTTGCCGTCGCGGTCCGTGCGACCGGTGACGACGCTCTTCGCGACCACGGTCGGCAGGCCGAGGCGCTGCAGCTCGCGCAGCATGTTGTATTCGCGCCGGGCGATGTCGGCCTGGGTCTCCTTGACGGCGTAGATGTTATTGCGCACCCGCACGATGCGTACGACATGGCGACTCAGCCCGCGGGTCAGCGGCACCACGACATCATCCGGCCACTCCTCCAAGGGGAAGGACCAGGGCAGGGTGTAGATCGCCGGATCGGGCCGGCTGGCGAGGATCCGCAGGGCCATACCGCCACGTTAGTGGGGGTGGGCATGGAGCATGGGAGAATATCCGCCGTGACTGTGGTGCCCAACGTTCTCGCCAACCGCTATGCCGCGGCCGACCTCGCCGGGATCTGGAGTCCCGAGCACAAGATCGTCCTGGAGCGTCAGCTCTGGATCGCGGTGCTCAAGGCTCAGAAGGATCTCGGCATCGACGTCCCCGACGGGGTCGTGGAGGCGTACGAGAAGGTCATCGAGGACGTCGACCTCGACTCGATCGCCGCCCGTGAGCGGGTGACCCGCCACGATGTGAAGGCGCGGATCGAGGAGTTCGCCGCGCTGGCCGGCCACGAGCACATCCACAAGGGCATGACCTCGCGGGACCTCACCGAGAACGTCGAGCAGCTCCAGGTGCTCTCGTCGCTGAAGGTGATCCGCGACCGTGCCGTCGCGACGCTGGCCCGCCTGGCGCGGCTCGCGGCCGAGCACGAGACCACCGTCATGGCCGGCCGTTCGCACAATGTCGCCGCCCAGGCGACGACGCTCGGCAAGCGGTTCGCGACCGTCGCAGACGAGATGCTGGTCGGGCTCCAGCGCGTCGAGGAGCTCATCGCCCGCTACCCGCTGCGCGGCATCAAGGGTCCGATGGGCACCGCGCAGGACATGCTCGACCTGCTCGATGGTGACGCCGACAAGCTGGCCGCGCTCGAGGAGCGGGTCGCGGCCCACCTCGGCTTCGAGAACGTCTTCACCAGCGTCGGCCAGGTCTACCCGCGCTCCCTCGACTTCGACGCCGTCTCGGCGCTGGTCCAGCTGGTCTCCGGCCCCTCCAACCTCTCGACCACGATCCGGCTGATGGCCGGCAACGAGCTGGTCACCGAGGGCTTCAAGGAGGGCCAGGTCGGCTCCTCGGCGATGCCGCACAAGATGAACTCGCGCTCCACCGAGCGGGTCAACGGCCTCTCGGTCGTGCTGCGTGGCTACCTCTCGATGCTCTCCGAGCTCGCCGGTGACCAGTGGAACGAGGGCGACGTCTCCGACTCCGTCGTGCGCCGCGTCGCGCTCCCGGACGCGTTCTTCGCCGCCGACGGCCTCTTCCAGACCTTCCTGACCGTGCTCGACGAGTTCGGCGCCTTCCCGGCCGTGATCCAGCGCGAGCTCGACCGCTACCTGCCGTTCCTGGCGACCACCAAGGTCCTGATGGCCGCCGTCCGCAACGGCGTCGGCCGCGAGGAGGCCCACGAGGCGATCAAGGAGGCCGCCGTCGGCACCGCGCTCTCGATGCGCAAGGGCCAGGCCGAGAACGACGTCTTCGCCAAGCTGGGCGCCGACTCCCGTCTCGGCCTGACCGAGGACCAGATCCAATCGCTGGTCGCCGAGCCGATCGAGTTCACCGGTGCCGCCGTCGCGCAGGTCCAGGAGGTCGTACGCCGCGTGGAGGCCGTCACCGCCCGCCACCCGGAGGCCGCCGCCTACGTGCCGGGAGAGATCCTCTGAGTCCGAACGTCGGGCCGGTCATCACCGTCGCGGCCGTCGTCTTCCGCGACGCTGACGGGCAGATGCTGACCGTCCGCAAGAACGGCACCGCGAAGTTCATGCTCCCCGGCGGAAAGCTGGAGCCGGGGGAGTCGGCCGCGGAAGCGGCCGTCCGCGAGGTGGCGGAGGAGCTCGGCGTACGGCTTCGGGTCGAAGACCTGGCGCTGCTCGGTGAGTTCGAGGCCGACGCCGCCAACGAGCCGGGTCACCTGGTGCGCTCGACGGTCTTCACCTGGGCCGGTGAGGTCACCCCGGACGCCGCTGCCGAGATCGCGGAGCTGCGCTGGGCGAGCCTGGCCGAGATCACCGACGGAGCCGACTTCGCCCCGCTGACCAGGGAATACGTCGTCCCCGCCCTCGAGCCCGCCTGAACCGTCGCGGCAGCCGCGGCGCGGTGGCAGACTGGCGGTATGTCCGGGTACTTCGCCGCAGACTCGATGGTCGTACGCGCCATGCGTCAGCGGGTCGTCGGGCTGAGCTGGGGTCAGCGGGCCCTGGTGATCGGCGGCCTGCACCCACGGCTCTTCGTCGGCACCGCGCAGCACACGGTGCACCGGGCGACGCCCTACACGCGGCTCGCGCTGACCGCCCGGCTGATGGAGACGGTCTTCCTCGGCACCAAGGAGGAGGCCGACCGGGCGCTCGCCTTCACGGCGAAGCGGCACGTTCCCGTCGAGGGGACGATGGAGGTCTCCGGCGGTCCCGCGCATCCCGAGGGCTCGCCGTACTCCGCCGCCGACCCCGGGCTGATGTGGTGGACGGCGGCGTTCGCGCTCGACTCGGTCGAGTTCATGTACGACGCCCTGGTCCGACCCCTCCGCCCGGACGAGCGCGAGGAACTCTTCGACGACTTCGTGACCTGGGCCGGTCTCTTCGGCATGCCAGCCTCGGCCGCGCCGGCGTCCTACCCCGACTTCCGCCGCTGCTTCGACGCCTGGCTCACCTCGGACGAGCCGTATCTCGTGGACGAGGCCCGCCTGGTCGGCCGCCACATCGCTGGCACGACCGGCTACCACCTCCCCGGCGGGCCGCCGACCTCCGAGACCCTCCGGACCGTTGTCCAGGGCAGTCTCCCGGCGCTCGTCCGCGAGCACTACGGCATCCCGTGGTCGGCCGCCGCCGAGAGGAGATGGCGGGCCGTACGCACCGCCAGCCGCCTCGCCCACGGCCGCCTCTCGCTCCTCGGACCCACGCCGTTGCTGCGCGGGCGGAGCGAGCACTTCTACAAGTTCGTCCAGCAGGGTGAGCAGTCGCTGGTGCGCCGAGGAGGCGTCAGCATCCCCGGCGTCTCTGACGTCAGGCCGGCTTGACGTCCAGCACGACCTCGAACTCGAGCAGGTCGGCGCCGGTGGCGACCGGCTTGCGCGGCGCCTCGCCCGGCGGGGTCGCGTGCGCGGCTCGGGCATCCCCGTCGCGCCAGGCCGCGAAGGACTCCTCGGAGTCCCAGTGGGTGACGACGAAGTAGCGGTCGTCGCCGGCAACCGGCCGCAGCAGTTGGAAGCCGAGGAACCCCGGCGACTTCTCGACGGCCCCGGCCCGCGCCGCGAACCGCTTCTCGAGCTCCGCGCCCGCCTCGGCCGGAACCTGGATTGCATTGATCTTCACCACAGACATGCCGCAAACCTATGCGAGGGCTGGGGAGGCGGCGTACGTGCCTGCGACGATGGACGGCATGTCCGAGCCGGTAACCGTGACCATCGCCCGTCGAGTCTCCGTGGAGCGCCGCGACGAGATGGTCGCCTGGATGCAGGCGGGGATCCGGCTGGCCAGCGAGTTCCCGGGGTTCCTCGGAGCGGGCTGGGTGCGGCCGGCGCCGGACTCCGACCAGTGGCACCTGCTCTACCGCTTCGACTCTCACGAGACCCTGGGCAGCTGGGACAACAGCCGCCAGCGCGGCTGGTGGCTGGGCGCGGGCGAGCCGTTCGTGGAGGAGACTCGGATCGAGCGGCGTACCGGCATCGAGGGCTGGTTCGACCCGCCGAGCACCTACGACGTCGAGCAGGTCTCCGGGGTTGCGACCGCCCCGCCGCGGTGGAAGCAGACGATCACGATCTTCCTGATGTTCTACCCGGTCAGCCTGCTCGCCAACTGGCTGCTCGGGCCGCTCGTCGTGGACTGGGCGCTGCCGCTGAAGGTGCTGGGCGTGATGGTCGTGACCCTGCCGTTCATGACGTACTTCGGGCTGCCGTGGATCACCCGCAACATGGAGTGGTTCCTGCACGGCCGACCGGCACCCTGGCGCCGAGGCTAAGACTTCGGGCTGGCGTCCTCCGCGGAGAGCACCGCGTCGAGGAGCCCGGGGAACCGCGCGTCGAGATCCTCGCGGCGCAGCGAGAGGCGCCGGGCGCGGCCATTGGCCTCATTGCGGACCACGCCCGCCGTCCGCAGCACCTTCATCAGGTGCGACTTCGTCGACTTCGGCACGTCCGGATTGCTCAGGTGGCACTCCGCCATGTCGAGAGGCCCGTCGACCAGCTGACGAGCGATCGCGAGGCGCTCGGGGTCACTGAGCGCGAAGAGCACGGTCGTCAGTGAGAGCTCCGACCGATCAGGATGCGGAAGGTCTGGGGAAGAACTCATGGTTCGATAATAGTTGCACAGTCAGCGGAAGGCACGTACTCTCCATAAAAGGTTCGAAATAATTCGAACGATGGATGGAGTGGTGATGTCGGTAGAAACGGTGAGCGCGACGACGACGACGGACGCCGTCGCCGGGCGGCGACTCGGCGCGGGCGTGGCCCTAGTGGCGGTCGTGCTGATGATGGCCGGGGCCAGTGCGCCCTCGCCCTTCTATCCCGATCTCCAGGTGGGCCTCGGGCTCGAGCCCTGGGTGATGACGGCTGTCTTCGCCGTATACGCGGTCGCGCTGCTGGCCACGCTGCTCGTCTTCGGCTCGGTCTCCGATCACGTCGGCCGGCGCCCGGTGGTGACCGTCGGATTCCTCCTGCTGGCCGCAAGCTTCGCGCTCTTCCAGGGCGCCGACACCGCCGCCATCCTCTTCGGGGCGCGGATCCTGCAGGGGGTCGCGAGCGGTCTGCTGCTCTCGACCCTGTCGGCCGCCATCGCAGACTTCGAGCGGCCCTCGCGGCCGGGCTCCGCGGCGGTCGTCAACGCCGTTGCTCCGATGGTCGGACTGGCGATCGGCGCCATCGTCGCCGGCGTGGTCCTGCAGGTGGCGGCGGACGCGCAGCTCATCGTCTTCGACGCCCTCGTCGTGCTCTCCCTCCTGCTCGCAGCCGGCGTGTGGCTGGTCCCGGAGACCGCGCCCCGTCACGAGGGACTGCTCGCCTCGCTGCGTCCGCGGATCGCCGTGCCGCCGGCCATCCGGGGTCTGCTCGCCCGCAGCGCCCCGGCGATCTTCGCGGGCTGGGCGACCGGTGGGCTGTTCCTCTCCCTCGGCGCCGCGATCGTACGCACCGAGCTGGGCGCCACCAGCCACGTCCTCCAGGGGCTGGCGATCGGTGCCCTCGCCGGATCCGGTGCGGTGGCTGCGTACGTCTTCCGGAACCGCTCGGCCCGGGCGACGACGCTCTACGGCACGGCCGCGCTGGCCGGCGGCACGGTGCTGAGCCTGCTCGCCCTCCCGACCGGCTCGGCGGCGGCGTACCTCGTCGCGGTGGTCGTCGTCGGCTCCGGCTTCGGGACCGCCTTCTTCGGCATCCTGCGCTCGATCATGCCGCTCCTCCCGGCCCACGAGCGGGCGGAGGTCTTCGCGGTGATCTTCATCGTGTCCTATCTGGCCTTCGGCATCCCGGCCGTCATCGCCGGGCTGCTGACGCCGCAGATCGGCCTCACGACCACGACGTACGTCTACGGCGCCGCCGTCGCGGTGCTCTCCGCCATGGCCGGCCTGCTGCGCTGGCGCAGCGGCGACTGAACAGGCCCTGGTCAGGGGTGGGCGATCGCGCCGCCACCCTTCCTCTCCTGGTACGTCGCCGAGAGCTCGTCGTAGGTTCGGGTGATCCGGGCGAGCTGCTCGGGGTCGGCGAGCGGGGCGAGCCCGGTGCTCACGAAGTAGGCGTTGGCGCGGTTGTAGAGGTCGCGCCCCGGGGCGACCTCGTCGCGGTCGGGGTCCGGGACGGCGTAGACGCCCTTCAGGATCGCCAGGTCGTAGGGGATCGCGAAGGAGTCGGCCGAGTCCTGGTGGCTGAAGAGATAGGCGAACTCGGGGAACCCTGACCAGGCGATCCCTGACAGGCACAGCGAGCACGGCTCGTGGGTCGCCAGCAGCAGGCAATCGGCGGGCGCCGGCCGGTCCTCGGTCGGCAGCTCGAAGAAGCGCTTGATGGCATGGATCTCCCCGTGCCACAGCGGGTTCTCGGTCTCGTTGTTGGTCTCGGCGACCACCGTCGACAGGTCCGCGCGGCGCACGATCGCGGCGCCGAAGATCTTGTTGCCCGCGGCCACGCCGGCACGGGTCAGCGGGACGATCTCCTGCTCGATCACGTCCAGCAGACGGCGTACGTCTGCCTCGTCGGTCAGATCCATCAGACCAGCGCCTCGCCGCCGTGGGTGGCGAGCTTGCGGGCGACCTCGGCGAGGTCGGCGCGCCAGATCTCCTCGGGGCCGGGCGGGAGGATGTCGTCCCAGTCGGGCGAGAAGCTGCCGCGTACGGAGAGCAGGTCCTTCGGGCGGGCCAGGAACCACATGTGCAGGTGCTCGGCACCGTCGCCGATCCGCATCGCGTGGCAGCGGGCGATGTTGGGCAGGCTCTCCACGATCCTGGCGAGCCGCACGGTGAGGATCCCGAACTCGGCCGCCTGATGCTCGTCGAGGTCGGGCAGGTCGTAGTGCTCGAGCGGCTCGAGGATCAGCACCAGCGGCAGCCCGGACTGCTCCAGGTGCTTCACCCGCCAGCTCTCGTCCTGCCAGATCACGCCCGGCAGGTCGGTGCCGCACAGGTTGCAGTCCACCCCGCCCTCGCCGCTGCGGGGCTCCTCGGGAGCCGGGGGAGCGAGCGGCTTGGGGGCGATCTCGCCGTCGCGTACGACCCACGGGAAGACGTCCCACTCGGTCACGCTCGGTGCGGGCAGGTCACCGCCGGCCTGGACGCGGGCATAGATCTGATCAGCTGTCTCGGCCATGGCTCGAAACCATGCCACAACGCGCGTCGCCGCGCGGCGGATATTTAGTCGAGTGAGTGACTTGACTAAGATGCCTCCATGACCACCGGTTTGCTTCCGTCCCTCCCGTCCTACGACGGTGCCGAGCTCGTGATCCCGGCGCCCGGCGAGGGCCCGGGCAACTGGGCCGGCGCCTCGAGCGCGGTCCTGGTCGACGGGGTCTTCTGGCTGACCTGGCGCAACCGGCGGCCGCTCTCGGACGGGCGCGGGGTGACGGTCAGCGTCGCCCGGTCGACCGACGGGGTGCGGTTCGAGACGGTGACCGAGGTCCATCGCGACCAGTTCGGCTGCGAGTCGCTGGAGCGGCCGGTGCTGGTGCCACTGCCCGAGGGCGGCTGGCGGCTCTACCTCTCCTGCGCCACCTGGGACTCCAAGCACTGGTGGGTCGACAGCCTCACCGCCGACACCGTCGAGGGGCTCCCGGACGGCCACCGCCAGGTCGTCCACCCCGGCAGTGACGCCGTCGCGGTCAAGGACCCGGTGATCGCGATCGACCCGGTGACCCAGACCTGGCAGATGTGGCTGTGCTGCCACCCGCTCACCGAGCCGGGCCACGAGGACCGGATGACGACCCGCTACCTCACCTCCACCGACGGCCTGGAGTGGCACGACGACGGTGAGGTCCTCGCCGGACGGCCGGGCCGCTGGGACGCCCGCGGGGCCCGGGTCACCACGGTCGTCTCCCACGACCCGCTCGTCGTCCTCTACGACGGCCGCGCCGACGCCGAGTCCAACTGGTACGAGACCACCGGCGTCGCCCGCTGGGACGGCACCCGTCTGGTCGCCGACCCTGACGCGGCACCGGTCACCAGCCCTCACTCCGACGGCGCCTTCCGCTACGCCAGCGCGGTGCCGCTGCCCGACGGCCGGATCCGCTACTACGTGGAGGCCGCCCGTGAGGACGGCGCCCACGACCTGGTCACGCTGGTTCGCTGAGGTTCTCCGCGAGTCTCGCGCGCTCCTGGAACGATCCCCGGCTCGAGGTGGAGAGCCAGTCGGAGAAGTCCTGGCCGCTCACCTTGGTGAGCAGCTCGATGTCCTCGGCGAAGGCGGGCAGGAGCTGCTCGCGCTGCTCCGGGGTCAGCCGCGGCCGGTGGTGGTCGCCCGGTCCCGCGAGCTGGCGCAGCAACGGCGGATAGCTCTTGCGCCAGACCTCCGGCGGCACGAACTGGGCGAGCCAGGCACCGCCCCTGACCACAGGCCCGACCACCTTCGGGCGCCAGCCGGGTTCGACGTACGTCCTGCTGTTGTCTTTCGGGATGTGGCCGACATGGCCCTGCTCGATGCCGAGGAAGCGGCAGGCGCGATCGACCGTCATGGCGGGCTCGTCGACGATGTCGCGGTAGCGCACCACCAGCACGCGGTCCTCGCCGACCAATCCGTAGAGGTGGTCGAGCTGCTGGCCGTAGAGCCCGAGCTCGCGGTAGCGCCAGAACGGCGCCCAGCCGTCGTGGGCGCGCCGGTCCTGGAGCCGGAACGCCGTGGGGAAGTCAGCGACGGGCTCCAGGCCGTCGCACCACAGGTGCATCCAGTTGGAGTAGGCGCGGTCGATCGGGTCGCGCACGAGGGCGATCAGCTTCACGTCCGGCAGCTCCTGGGCGATCCGCCGCTGGGCGCTGGTGGAGTAGAGGTAGAACGGCG
This sequence comes from Nocardioides sp. NPDC023903, assembly GCF_040639295.1. Lineage (NCBI taxonomy): Bacteria > Bacillati > Actinomycetota > Actinomycetes > Propionibacteriales > Nocardioidaceae > Nocardioides > Nocardioides sp. NPDC023903. The sequence goes on from NZ_JBEZZS010000042.1 coordinate 36,161, forward strand.
TGCTCTCGCCCCTGATCGCGTGCTCGGGGGCGGCGGCGAAGAGCCGGTCGTAGTCCGTACGCCGCCAGACCCACTCCTGCTGGGAGTGCTTGTCGCCGGGGCCGCGCCAGTGCGGCGGCGGAGCGTCGTCGCAGAGCCAGTACTTCGGCTCCTTCGGTGTCGTGGCGAACACCTGCGGGTGCCTCGCCAGTGCCGAGTGCAGTGCCGTGGTCCCGGCCTTCGGTGCCCCGATGATCAAGAAGTCTGGCTGTGGTCGTCGCTCCATGGGCGGCCCTTCCGCTTAAATCGCTCGAAACAGTCTACTTAAGCGAGAAACGGTTCGGGGGCACTATCTCTTAGGCTGATCCCGTGGCTGAACTCAACATCCCGCCGGCGCCGGCGATCCCGGGCGCGAAGCACCTCCACTCCGGCAAGGTGCGCGACCTCTACGAGCTGGAGGAAGGTCCGTACGCCGGCCAGCTCCTGATGGTCGCCAGCGACCGCATCTCGGCTTTCGACCACGTCTTCGACACGGTCATCCCGGACAAGGGCGAGATCCTCACCCGGCTGTCGCTGTGGTGGTTCGAGCAGTTCGAGGACCTGGTGCCGACCCATGTGCTCTCGACCGACGTCCCGGAGTCGGTGGCCGGTCGGGCGGTGGTCGCGCAGAAGCTCCACATGCTGCCCGTCGAGTGTGTCGCGCGCGGCTACTTGACCGGCTCGGGCCTGCGTGAGTACGACGCCACCGGCGAGGTCTGCGGCATCCGGCTCCCGGCCGGCCTGGTCGACGGCTCCCGGCTCACCCCGCCGATCTTCACCCCGGCCACGAAGGCAGAGCTCGGCGACCACGACGAGAACGTCAACTACGAATACATCTCCAAGCTGATCGGCGAGGACGACGCCGCCGCGGTCCGCCGGCTCACCCTGGCGGTCTACCAGCGCGCCGACGAGATCGCCCGCGGCTGCGGCCTCATCCTGGCCGACACGAAGTTCGAGTTCGGCGTACGCCAGGACGACCTGGGCATCCGCACCATCGTTCTCGCCGACGAGGTGCTCACCCCGGATTCCTCCCGCTACTGGGACGCGAGCCAGTGGCACCCCGGCGCCGCGATCCCCAGCTTCGACAAGGACGTGATCCGGCGCTGGCTGCTCTCGCCCGACTCCGGCTGGGACCGCGCCGCCGGTGGTCCGCCACCGGAGCTGCCCGAGGAGATCGTCGCGCGCACGCGGGCGAAGTACGTCGAGGCGTACGAGAAGCTCACCGGCCACCGCTTCTGATCGAACTCCGGGCAAAGTTTCAGGGACACGTGTCGCAGTAAAAACCGAGACCGTGTTCCGCGGGAAGCTACGCACGGGTAGGTTGTGACGCGTAACACGCACACCACTGGAGGCCATGTGTCCACGTACAACCTCGCTTCGCTGCTCGAAGACTCCGCGGCGAACTATCCCGAGCGCACAGCGATCGTGCTGGGAGACATCCGTCTGAACTACGCCCAGATCAACGGTGCCGCCAACCAGGTCGCGAACCTGCTGGCGAGCAAGGGCATCGGTGCGGGCGACCGGGTCGCCCTGATGAGCCCGAACCTGCCCTACTTCACGATGGTCTACTTCGGCATCCTCAAGGCCGGCGCCACCGTCGTGCCGCTCAACGTGCTGCTCAAGGGGCGCGAGGTGGCCTACCACCTCAAGGACTCCGACGCGAAGGCGCTCTTCGCCTTCGAGGGCACGCCGGAGCTCGCCATCGGCGCCGAGGCGCACGCCGGTGCGCAGGAGGCCGGGGTCGAGAACCTCTTCCTGATCACCGCCGACCCGACCGCCGTGTCGCCGATCGAGGGCGTGACCACGCTCGGCCAGGGCATCGGGACCCAGCCGCCGACCTTCGACACCGTGGCCACCGACGAGGACGACACCGCGGTCATCCTCTACACCTCCGGCACCACCGGGCAGCCCAAGGGCGCCGAGCTGCGTCACCGCAACATGCGCGACAACGCGCTGGCCGGCGCGGACCTCTTCGGTGCCTCGGCCGAGCGGCCCGACACCTACCTCGCCGTGCTGCCCCTCTTCCACGCCTTCGGCCAGACCGTGGTGCAGAACGGCGCGATCGCCTTCGGTGGCACCGTCGTGCTGCTGCCGCGCTTCGACGCCGCGGCCGCGCTGGCGACGATGCTCAAGGAGAGCGTCACGTTCTTCGCCGGTGTGCCGACGATGTACTGGGGCCTGCTCGGTGCCCTCGCCGAGGACACCGACGTGGACACCCTCGCCAAGAACCTGCGTGTCGCCGCCGCCGGTGGCTCGGCCCTCCCGGTCGAGATCCACAAGGAGTTCGAGAAGCGCTTCGGGGTCACCATCCTCGAGGGCTACGGCCTCTCCGAGACCTCCCCGGTGGCGTCGTTCTCGCTCTACGGCCAGCCGGTGCGTCCGGGCTCGATCGGCGTCCCGATCCCCGGTGTCGAGATGCGCCTGATCGACCCGGCGTCGTGGGACGACATCGAGTGGACCCCCGACGCGATCGGCGAGATCGCGATCAAGGGCCACAACATCTTCAAGGGCTACTACAACCGCCCCGAGGCCACCTCCGAGGTGCTCACCTCGGAGGGCTGGTTCCGGTCGGGCGACCTCGCCAAGCGCGACGAGGACGGCTGGTACTACATCGTCGACCGCGCCAAGGAGCTCATCATCCGCGGCGGCTTCAACGTCTACCCGCGCGAGATCGAAGAGGTCCTGCTCACCCACCCGGCCGTCTCCCTGGCCGCCGTGATCGGCGTCCCGCACGACTCCCACGGTGAGGAGATCAAGGCGGTCCTCGTGCTCAAGCCCGGCGCCTCCGCGACCTCCGAGGAGATCGTCGCCTGGAGCAAGGAGCAGATGGCGGCCTACAAGTACCCGCGCATCGTCGAGATCGTCGACGCCCTCCCCATGACCGCCACCGGCAAGATCCTCAAGCGCGAGCTCAAGTAGGACATTCCGTACGCCGACAGCAGCCGTAGCTCGAAGATCGCAGTCACCCGGTGGCTGCGATCTTCGAGTTTACGAGGGCCTGATCTGGGGTAGAACGGTTTCGTGGAGCACTCGGGGGACGCGAAGCAGCCGTTCGACCATGACGGCATGGTGCGACTGCGTGACGAGATCCAGGGCGGTGTCATCTCGCGGCGACAGCTGCGTGACCTGCATGCGCAGGACCACGACATCCGGCGCCTCGTACGAAACCGTGAGCTCACCGCGATCCATCCGGGGGTCTACGTCGGTCATACCGGCATTCCTACCTGGGGTCAGCGTGCGTGGGCGGCGGTGCTGGCGTGCTGGCCGGCGGCACTGAGCGGGAGGTCGGCGCTGCCGAAGGCGCAGGAGCGTGCGCCGATCGAGGTGATGATCCCGATGAGCCGAACGATCAGCGCGCCGGCCGGCGTGATCGTTCGCCGTCGCGCACGATTCGACGGATACGTCGACTGGTCCGCCTACCCGCCCCGGCAGCTCCTCGCGGAAGCAGCCATCGACGCGGCCGCGGAGGCGGGTGGTGTCAACCAGGCGTTCGCACTGCTCGCCGACCTCGTCCAGGCCAAGGCCGTGCGGGCCGCCGCACTGGTCGAAGCGTTGCGCCGTCGCCCTCGGATGCGCGACCGGCGCCTCCTCGGTGAACTGCTCGAGGATCTCAACGACGGCGCGTGCTCGGTGCTCGAACGCGAGTACCTCCGCCGCGTCGAGCGCGCCCATGGCCTGCCCGCAGGCGAGCGACAGGTCGCCGACTCGATCGCGGGGGCCACCGTCGAGCGGGACGTCATCTATGCGGCGTACGGCCTGGTAGTGGAGCTCGACGGCCGCGCATTCCATGGCAGCGCTGCCGCCCGGGATGCCGACCATGCTCGCGACCTGGACGCCACCGTCGCCCGCAACCTTCGGACCGTTCGGCTGACCTATGGCCAGGTGCTCGGCGACCCGTGCCGGACGGCTGCTCGCATCGGCGAGCTGCTCAGGCGTGGTGGCTGGTCAGGCGAGGTGGCGCCCTGCTCGGCGTGCCCGGCGGACTCTGCTCCATGAGCTCGAAGATCGCAGTCACTCGGTGACTGCGATCTTCGAGTCAGGCCGGGATGAGGAGGATTCTCCCGCGCACTCCGCCGCGCTCGAGGTCGCGGTGCGCGTCAGCCGCGCCCTCGAGTGGGCGTCGGCCCGCCACGACCGGTTGCAGGTGGCCTGCGTCCACCTGCCGGGTGAGGCGTCTCAGATCGTCGGTTGACGGGTTGTTGCTGAATGCCACGATCCGTCTGGACCCGTACCTCCCGCCGAGGATCGTCGCGAGCGTCCGTAGTGGTTTGCTCGCATCGAGGGCCAAAGCCACGAGAGTGCCGCCGGCCCGCAACCGGCGCCGCAACGTCGGAAGCTCGGTCCCGACGAGGTCGATGATCCTGTCGAACCGAGGCAGGTCCCGAATTCTCGTCGTCCGGTAGTCCACCGTTTCGTCCGCGCCCAAGGTGCGGAGCCAGTCGGCATCGCGCGCGTTCGCAAGAGTTGTGACGTGGGCGCCCCGCGCGCTGGCAAGCTGCAGGACGACGTTGCCGACACCTCCCGCGGCCCCGCGGACCAGGAGTGCCGCACCTGGCTGCACGCCCTCGAGCGCGCGAAGGGCGGTCGTGCCCGCCGCCGGCAGTGCTGCGGCATCGACGAGGTCGATGCTCGACGGCGCTCGCGTCAACCGCTCGACCGGCACGATCAGCTGCTCGGCGGCCGCCCCGAAGGTGCCGTGGGGCATGACTCCCCAGACGTGTTCACCGACCGTGACGTGGTCCACGCCGGCACCGATCTGCGCGACCGTACCGGAGAAGTCGACCCCGGTCCCCGAAGGAAGCGGTCGGCGCATGACGAGGCGATAACGCCCGGCGCGGATGGCCGGTTCTCCGCCAGCGACCCCTGCCGCTGCTACGTGGACAAGGACCTGTCCCGGGGCCGGGTCGATGATGGGGACATCGTCGACGACGAGCACGTCAGGCCCGCCGTAGCTATGAAATCGGACGGTACGCATGGTGTTGCCTTTCGAGGCGATAGGCACCGGGAAGGATCCCGCTGCGGGAGTGGTTGCATCCGGAGAACGGGAGATCCTTCGGCGGCGACTCCCGATAGGAGCGAAGTGAGCCAGTCCGGGCGCGAGCCAGGTCAGATCAGGCGCGTCGACGCGCGCCGCAACCGGGCCATCGTCATCGAGGAGGCCCGCCGACTCGCGCTGCTGGGCGAGCGAGTGACCATCCCTCGTGTCGCCACAGGGGTCGGGCTCGGTGCGGCGACGGTGAAACGTCACCTAGGCGACCGGCGGCAGATGGAACAGGCCGTGGCCGACCGCAGCGCCGCGTTGCTGTGGACGGAGATCGTCAAGGCCGAACGGATCCAGGATCCGCTGGATCGATTGGGGACCATCCTGCGGATCCTCGCCAATGCCCAGGCCGATGCCCGTTGCGTCTCCACCGGCGAGCAGGTCGAGGTGGCCACACGATGGCGTGCCCGCGTGATCGCCGTTGCCGAGAAGGCCTTCCTGCAGGCTTCGGGTGCCGGTCTTCTGCGGCCCGACGCCCGCCCGACCGAGCTGACGACTCACTACGAGATCGTGCAGGCTCTGGTCGCCGGGGGAGGATCGCGGCTGCTCGCACAGCAAGCGGTGACTCAGCTGTTACGGGCGCTCAAGCGTTAGTTCGCCGGTCCGGAAGGCGAGCATCGGTCGGGAGGTCGCGCCGACGGCGGCCAGGGCGAGCAGGCAGGTGATGCCGCCGCTGACCAGGGCGAACGAGCCTGAGGTGAGCTGGGCGACGGCGCCGCCGCGAAGGTTGCCGACCTCCGGCCCACCGGCGCCGACGATCATCTCGATCGCGGCGGTCCGGCCGCGCAGGTCGTCGGGCACGGCGAGCTGGATCAGGGTGCCGCGGGTGACCACGCTGACCGAGTCGGCCGCCCCGGCGACGGCGAGCAGGGCGAGGCACAGCCAGGGTGAGGTGACCAGCCCGACGGCGCCGAGGCTGGCGCCCCATACGGCAGCGGCGCCGATCGTGATCACGCCGGGCCGGCTGCGTCTGGTGAACGAACCGGAGAAGAGAGAGGCCGCTACGCCGCCGACGGCGATCGCGGTCAGGAACAGCCCGAGGGTGCGTGGGTCGCCGCCGAACCGGGTCTCGTTGACCAGCGGAAACAGGCTGACCGGCATGGCCAGGACGGTGGCCGCCAGGTCGACGAGGAGCACGCCGCGTACGACCGGCTGGGTGGCCGCGAAGCGCAGGCCCTCGAGCACTCCGCCGCCGCTCGTCCGGGTCGCAGGCGCGAGAGCCGGGAGGCCGACGACCCCGAGGAATCCGGCGGCGAAGGAGGCCGCATCGACGGCGTACGCGATCTCGAGACCGGCGTAGCCGATGATCAGCCCGCCCAGCGCCGGGCCGAGGAGCATCGATCCCTGGAAGCTGAGCCGGTTGAGGGCGAGCCCGGCGGCGACCTGGTCGGTGGTGAGCAGGCGAGGGATCACGCCCATGCCGGCAGGGGCGGCGACCGCGCCGGCGGCGGCCATGAGCGCTACCAGCATGAGGACGAGTCCGAGCGAGGACGGCGAGGTGCCCAGCCAGAGTGCCTGCGCCATCAGCAGCAGCGCCAGCACGAGCTGGGTGAGGTTGGTGATCAGCAGGATCGAGCGCCGGTCCGCGCGGTCCGCCACGGCGCCGCCCCAGAGCCCGATCGTGAGCATCGGGACGAGCTGCGCGAGCGCGACGCTGCCGGACCAGAACGGGCTGTGGGTCGCCTCCCAGACCTGGTACATCACCGCGACCACCGAGATCTGTCCACCGAGCCCCGACACCGCCCGCCCGATGAAGAAGCGCCGGAAAGCGGGAGACGTACGCAGCGGGGTGATGTCGATCAGCAGATGGCGCACGAGGAGCGATCGTAAAGACTGGCTCGGGCAGGGTGCCAACGGTTTAGGTGAGCGGCGTATGGCCCACCTAGACTGCAGCCATGCCTCGCGTTGTCGTCGACGTCATGCCCAAGCCCGAGATTCTCGACCCGCAGGGGAAAGCCGTACTCGGCGCCCTGCCGCGGCTCGGGTTCACCGGGGTCACCGAGGTCCGTCAGGGCAAGCGGTTCGAGCTGGAGATCCCCGAGGTCACCGACGACGCGCTCGCCCAGATCGAGAAGCTGGCCGAGACCTTCCTGGCCAACACGGTGATCGAGAACTACGTCGTGCGCGTGGAAGAGCCAGCCCAGGAGAAGGCCCTGTGAAGATCGGCGTCATCACCTTCCCGGGCACGCTCGACGACGTCGACGCGCAGCGCGCCGTCCGTGTCGGCGGCAACGAGGCCGTCGCGCTGTGGCACGGCGACCACGACCTGCAGGGCGTCGACGCGGTGATCCTGCCGGGCGGCTTCTCCTACGGCGACTACCTGCGCTGCGGTGCCATCTCCCGCTTCGCGCCGATCATGACCGAGGTCATCGAGGGCGCCCAGAAGGGCCTGCCGGTGCTCGGCATCTGCAACGGCTTCCAGATGCTCGTCGAGTCCCACCTGCTGCCCGGCGGCCTGCTGCGCAACGACCACCTCAAGTTCATCTGCCGCGACCAGAAACTGCGCATCGAGAACACCTCGACCGCCTGGACCTCCGCGTTCACCCAGAACCAGGAGATCGTGGTCCCGCTGAAGAACGGCGAGGGGCAGTATGTCGCCGACGCCGACACCATCAAGCGGCTCGAGGGCGAGGGCCGCGTCGTCGCGCGCTACCTCGACGTGAACCCCAACGGATCGGTCAACGACATCGCCGGCATCACCAACGAGGCCGGCAACGTCGTCGGCCTGATGCCCCATCCCGAGCACGCCGTGGAGACGCTTACCGGCTCCGGCACGGACGGACTCGGCTTCTTCACCTCACTGGCTGAGAAGGCCTTCGCCTGACCTCTCGCCTCTCAGCGCGCGTGGGCGAGGTCGTACCAGGTGATGGCCGTCGCCATGCCGTTGGTCGTACGCCCGAGCCGCCGCTGATAGGCGACCAGGCCGACGTGGGTTGTCCAGTCGAGCACCCCGGTGACCTTGACCCGCTCCTCGGTGCGGGTGGTGGAGTTGAGGGCGCGCTGGAGGTCGCGGACCTGGTCGCCGGCGGAGCCGCGCTTCAGGATCGGGTGCCGGTTGGCGGCCCACAGGGTCTTCCAGGCGCCCCTGGTCCACAGGTCGCGCACCGCCAACCCGTGCGTGCGCTGCCAGTCGTGGACCGCGGCCCGTAGCCCGGAGCCGTACGTCCCGCTCATCACGCCGTCGAAGGTGCCGCGGGTGCTGAGCATGCACTTGAGCGCCTTCACGTACGCCGCCGGTGGTGTGTAGGTCGTCGTCGCCGGCTTGAGGTCGGGGTAGTAGTCGAAGTCGACGCGTACGCCACCGCACCGGATCACCGCCGGGGCGTAGGAGCCGCGGCCGACGTCGAGATAGTCGGAGTCGATGTTGATCGTGACGCCACCGTGGGTCTCGTCGTGGCCGCCGCGATACTGCTTGACGCGATCGTGGTCGCTCCACACCGTGTCCGGGATGTACGTCGTCGAGGTGTTCGCGCGGCCGTCCCAGTCGGCGATCCACAGATCGGCGGGGTAGGTGAACCCGCTCGGCTGGGCTCGCCAGACGTCGTAGATCGCCTTGATCCCCGACGCCGCGCTGGAGTACATCGCCGAGCGGTAGCCGAGCACCTTGATCCGGTAGCTCCACGCGGAGATGAACCACATCGCCGACTCGCGGCAGGCTCGGTTGGCGAGATCGAAGGCCTCGAGGTCGTAGAACATCGTGCTGCCGGCCGCGATCCCGTAGCCCTTGGCCGCGGTGACCGCCGTGTTGGCCTCGTTGATCGCCTGGCGCCTCGCCGCCGCATAACCGTCGGCCGGGTCGGGATTGATCCGCGGGTCGTCGCCATAGCGCGGGTAGCGCGGGTTGCACGACGCCTGCGGGCCGAGCGTGATCGGCAGCAGCCGCCAGCCACGCGCCTGCTGGTTGCGCACCCAGGTTGCCGAGAGGTGCGTCTGGGTGCGGCAGGCACGTGACCTGCCGGAGATGTAGATGCCGACGCCGGTGAAGTTCGAGGCCTTCCACCACTGGTCCATCGCGGTCTGTGACGGTGCCTGGCACTGGTCGAAGCCGAAGCCGGTGAAATTGCCCGGGGTGACCGGGTTGGCAGCCGTCGCGGGGCTGGCCGAAGATTCCTTGAGAAGCGCCGGTGATGACGGCGACCTTTCGTGTGCTCATGGCGATGGAACATAGACGGTCGGTCAACTATTCCACTAGGCGATCGG
>NZ_JBEZZS010000043.1:0-44236 GCF_040639295.1 Nocardioides sp. NPDC023903
GCCAACCGCTCCACCGCAGTGGCCGTGGTGCTCGACCGCACTCCGACCGAGGCCGTACAGACCGTCGCCGGCCACCTGGCCCGGAGCGGCTCCGGCGGCTCGACCAGCGGCGGGCCACCTGCCCAGGTGATGGCGCAGTCGGGGCAGTCGCACGGCGCGGCCCAGGTGATCGCCAAGGCTCACCACGGCAGCGTGTCCAAGGAGCAGCGCGCTCTGATCGAGGACGACCTCAAGTCCGGCCGGCTGCCAGCGGTGGTCGCGACCTCCAGCCTCGAGCTCGGCATCGACATGGGTGCGGTCGACCTCGTCGTCCAGATCGAGTCTCCGCCCAGCGTCGCCTCCGCTCTCCAGCGCGTCGGGCGAGCCGGTCACCAGGTCGGCGAGGTGTCCCGCGGCGTACTCTTCCCGAAGCATCGCGGCGACCTCGCCCAGACCGCGGTCAGCGTGCAGCGGATGCGGCAGGGCCTGATCGAGTCGATGAGCCTCCCGGCCAACCCCCTCGACGTACTCGCCCAGCAGATCGTCGCCGCCACCGCGCTGGACACCTGGGACGTCGACGAGCTGTTCACGATGGTCAGGAGGACGGCGTCGTACGCGACCCTCCCCCGCTCCGCCTACGACGCCACCCTCGACCTGCTCGCCGGGCGCTATCCGAGCGAGGAGTTCGCCGAGCTGCGGCCGCGCATCGTGTGGGACCGGGTCGCCGGGACCGTGACCGGGCGTCCGGGGGCGCAGCGGCTGGCCGTCACCAGCGGCGGCACCATCCCCGACCGCGGGCTCTTCGGGGTCTATCTGGTCGGCGAGGGCGTCGGAAGGCGTGTCGGCGAGCTCGACGAGGAGATGGTCTACGAGTCCCGGGTCGGCGACGTCTTCGCGCTCGGCGCCACGAGCTGGCGGATCGAGGACATCACCCACGACCGGGTGCTGGTGACCCCGGCTCCCGGCATCCCCGGGCGCCTGCCGTTCTGGAAGGGCGACTCGCTCGGCCGGCCCGCCGAGCTCGGCGAGGCCGTCGGCGCCTACACCCGCGAGCTCGCCGCGCTTCCCGCGAAGAAGGCGGAGGCGCGAGCCCAGGAGGACGGCCTGGACGCCTATGCGGCCGCCAACCTCGTCACCTACCTGCACGAGCAGGCCGAAGCCACCAACGTCCTCCCCTCCGACAGCAACATCGTCGTCGAGCGCTTCCGCGACGAGCTCGGCGACTGGCGGCTGGTGGTCCACTCCCCCTACGGCCGCCCGGTCCACGCACCGTGGGCGCTGGCGATCAACGCGCGGATCCGGGAGCGCTACGGGGTCGACGGGCAGGCGATCGACAGCGACGACGGCATCGTGATCCGGCTCCCCGACACCGATGCCGAGGCGCCGACCGGCGAGATCATCGTCTTCGAGCCCGACGAGATCGAGGACCTGGTCACCACCGAGGTCGGCGGGTCGGCGCTGTTCGCCAGCCGATTCCGCGAGTGCGCCGCGCGAGCCCTGCTCCTGCCCCGTCGCGACCCCGGCCGTCGCTCGCCGCTGTGGCAGCAGCGCCAGCGCTCCGCCGCCCTGCTCGAGGTCGCCTCGCAGTACCCGAGCTTCCCGATCATCCTCGAGGCCGTACGCGAGTGCCTCCGCGACGTCTACGACCTCCCCTCCCTCGTCGGCCTCCTGCGACGCGTCGAGCGGCGCGAGATCTCGATCGTCGACGTCGCCACCCCGAGCCCCTCGCCCTACGCCCAGTCGCTGCTGTTCGGCTACGTCGCCCAGTTCCTCTACGAGGGCGACTCGCCCCTCGCCGAGCGCCGCGCCGCCGCGCTCACCCTCGACCAGGGCCTCCTCGCCGAGCTGCTCGGCCGCGCCGAGCTCCGCGAGCTCCTGGACCCCGAGGTCCTCGCCGAGGTCGAGTCCGAGCTTCAGCGCCTCGCCCCTGGCCGTAAGGCTCGAGGCGCCGAAGGCATCACCGACCTCATCCGCACCATCGGCCCGCTGACCCTCGAAGAGATCACCTCGAGGACCGAACCAATTTCCGCTGGTCGAGCCGCGAGCGCCAGCGAGCGTGTCGAGACCAACACAGTCGATCCGAGCGCCGACCGGGACCCTGTTGGTCTCGAGCCGGATTCGCTCGTTCCTCACGAATCCGGCTCGACCAGCGAGGGCAGTGGGGTGCCTGACTTGCTCGCAGATCTCGCCACGGCTCGGCGGGTCGTCGAGGTGCGGGTGGCCGGGGAGGCTCGGTGGGCGGTGGTCGAGGATGTGGCCAGGCTCAGGGACGGGCTGGGGGTGGCGGTCCCTCCGGGCGTACCCTCGGCCTTCACAGAGCCTGTCGAGGACCCGGTCGGCGACCTGGTCTCGCGGTACGCGCGCTCGCACGGTCCGTTCACCGCCGCCGATGTGGCCTCGCGGCTGGGGCTGGGCGAGGCGGTCGTACGGCACGCCCTGGCGCGGCTCTCGGCGCGCGGGCGGGTGCTCGACGGGGAGTTCCGGCCCGGCGGGAGCGGGCTGGAGTGGTGTGACGCCGACGTGCTCCGGATGCTGCGCCGACGCTCGCTGGCGCGGCTGCGCAAGGAGGTCGAGCCCGTCGAGCCGGCGGCGCTGGGCAGGTTCCTCCCGGCGTGGCAGAAGGCGTCCGTACGCAAGGGCGCGCTGCGTGGGGTCGACGGCGTACTGAGCGTGGTCGACCAGCTGGCCGGCTGCCCCGTCCCAGCCAGCGCCCTGGAGACCCTGATCCTGCCGGCCCGGGTGGTGGACTACGAGCCGGCGTTCCTCGACGAGCTGACCTCCGGCGGCGAGGTGCTCTGGGCCGGCCACGGAACCCTCCCCGGCACCGACGGCTGGGTCTCGCTACACCCGGCCGACACCGCGGAGCTGACCCTGCCGCCGCCCACCGAGATGTCGCCGGGACCGCTCGCCGAACTGCTCCTCGAGGCTCTGGAGCCCGGCGGCGCCTGGTTCTTCCACCAGCTCGCCCGGACGGTGGCGGCCGAAAGCGAGAAGACCCCGAGCGACGCCGACCTGAGCGCGGCGCTGTGGGAGCTGGTCTGGGCGGGGCGGGTCAGCAACGACACCCTGCTGCCACTGCGGGCGCTGACCCGTTCCGGCACGCCGTCGCACCGCTCGCGGCGGCCACCGCCGCGCGCCCGCGGCGGTCGCTACACCGGCAATGCGCGGATGCCTGCGCGGGCCGGTCTCCCGGAGACGGCCGGGCGCTGGACGATCCTGCCCGAGCCCGATCCCGACCCGACCAAGCGCGCCCACGCCGCGGCCGAGCGACTCCTGGACCGCCACGGTGTGGTCACCCGCGGTGCGGTCCAGTCCGAGCGCACCCCCGGAGGGTTCGCCGCCGTCTACAAGGTGCTCAGCGCGTTCGAGGAGTCCGGCCGGGCCCGCCGCGGCTACTTCATCGAGGGCCTGGGCGCGGCCCAGTTCGGCACCGCGGGATCGGTCGATCGGCTGCGTACGTTCTCTCGGGTCGAGTCCAGCGACAAGCCGGTCGCCCTCGCGCTCGCCGCGACCGACCCCGCGAACCCCTACGGCGCGGCCCTCCCCTGGCCGGCCTCGGAGGAGGGCCACCGGCCCGGTCGCAAGGCGGGCGCGATCGTGGTGCTGGTCGACGGCGAGCTGGCGATGTACGTCGAGCGCGGCGGCCGCACCCTGCTGACCTGGTCCGAGGACCCCAACCTCCTCGAGCCCGGTGCCGAGGCGCTCGCCGACGCGGTCCGCCGGGGGGCGCTGGGACGGCTCACGGTGGAGAAGGCAGATGGCGCCCCACTGCTCGGCTCCGGCGACACCCCGCTGCGCCAGGCGCTCCAGTACGCCGGCTTCATCGCCACCCCGCGCGGCCTGCGCCTGACCTCACCGAGCAGGTGAGCCCGTGCCCGAGGGTGACGCGGTGCTCCGGACCGCCCGCAGGCTCGACAAGGGGCTGGCGGGGCAGGTGCTGACGCGTACGGACTTCCGGGTGCCGCAGCTGGCCACGGCAGACCTGTCCGGCGGCACCGTCCGCGAGACGGTGGCCCGCGGCAAGCACCTGCTGACCCGGATCGACCACCGCACCGGCGAGTGGACGCTGCACACCCACCTGAAGATGGAGGGGTCCTGGCGCGTCTTCGAGGCGGGCCGGCGCTGGCCGAAGCCCGGCTTCCAGGCGCGGGTGGTGCTCCGCACCGAGAAGACCGAGGCGGTCGGCTTCCTCCTCGGCATCGTCGAGCTCGTCCCACGCGACCAGGAGGAGCGACTGGTCGCCCACCTCGGCCCGGACATCCTCGCCGACGACTGGGACCCCGACACGGCCCTCGAACGCCTCGCCCGGCAACCCGAGCGGCCACTCTTCGACGCCCTGCGCGACCAGACCAACCTGGCCGGGATCGGCACGATCTACGCCGCCGAGACCTGCTTCATCGCCGGGATCAACCCGCTGCGTCCGGTCGCGGAGGCCGGCGACCGACTCCCCCGCATCCTCCAGCGCACCCGTGACCTGATGCAGGCCGACTGGTCGCGCTCGCGGCAGATGTGGGTCTATGGTCGCCGGGCCTGCCGGCGCTGCGGCGGCACCGTGACCGTCGCCAAGGTCGGCCCCCCGGGCAAGGAGCGCCCGGCCTACTACTGCGCGAACTGCCAGGCCTAGCGCCTAGCAGCCGTGCAGCAGCCGCAGCCTGATCTGGGCGATCCGGACCCGCGTGTCACGCATGTGGCGAGCGACGTGCGTCCGCTCGCCGGGAGCGACCGAGGTGAACTCGTCGCGAAGGATGTTCAGGGTCTCCTCCAGCCCGAAGAGCTCGGCCTCGAGCAGGTCGGGAGAATGCGCGTCGCCCTCGACACACGGTGAGGGCACCGTCAGGTCTGGAAGCTCGTTATCGACTGCCATGCTCATCGCACCATCTCCCCATGAATGCGCGGGCCCGTGGTGGGCTCACATCGGCAAGGAGACGGAACAGCCGGCGTTGAGACACCGGTGATGAAAACTCCCCCAGATTGGGGAGAGAATCAAGCAGCGGCGGCGTCGGCCGCGGCGCGGACCGGCATCCGGAGGATGGTGGCCTCTTCGACCGCAACAGCGTGGGAGACGTCGCGAAGGACGTCGGAGAGAGCGACGTCGAGGGCGCTGCAGAGCGAGGCGAGGAGCTCGGAGGAGGCTTCCTTCTGGCCACGCTCGACCTCGGAGATGTAGCCGAGGCTGACTCGCGCCTGCGCGGAGACCTCGCGCAGGGTCATCCCACGCTCCAGCCGCTGGGCACGAAGCACCTCGCCGAGAAGTCGACGGAAGAGCACCATTGCGGTCAGCCTCCTACAGTTCACAAGTCACCGACATCTGGGTGACGTCTGGCTCCAACGCTACCTGACCCCTCGATGTTCCCGCCGAAGTAGTCCGAGTAGTTCATCAACAGCGAACAAACACGTATCACGCTGGATCTCCATGCGCGAGCCCGACAGTCCGAGAAGCGTCGTTGTTTCACCGTGCGGACCGGAAAGGCCCACATAGACCGTCCCGACGGGCTTTCCCTCCTGCTCCTCGGGCCCGGCCACACCCGTGGTCGCGAGCCCGTACGTCGCCCCCGAGCGCTCCCGCGCCCCCGCGGCCATCGCCGCAGCGCACTCCGCGGAGACCACTCCGACGGTCTCGATCACCGAGACGGGGACACCCAGGAGGGTGTGCTTCAGCTCCGTCGCGTACGTCACGAAACCCCCGCGAAACGTCTTCGAGGCACCCGGTGGGTCGGTGAGCAGCGCGGCCAGGCGGCCGGCGGTCAGGGACTCGGCGGTCGCCACGGTGGCGTCGGCGTCGCGCAGAGCGGCATGGAGATCATCGACTGCTGCCATAAGGAAAAGGTAGCGGCCCGGTCACCACATCGGTGACCGGGCCGCGCCGTGCTTTCCGCCAGTCGCTAGCTCGCGTTGCGCTCCAGACCGACGACGACGGGGTCGTGGTCGGAGGAGCGGTACGGCGAGTCGGTGTGCAGATCGGCACCGGTGTAGTTGTAGCGGCTGTACTCCATCAGCAGGGACTCACCCGAGTTGATCCCCCAGATGTCGGAGCCGGTGAAGCGGCGCTGGGCGTGCCGGTTGAGCAGCACGTGGTCGAGCGATCCGGCCAGGCCCGAGAAGGAGTAGCTGTACTCCTCGTTGCCGCTGAGCGTCTCGGAGTCGGCGTAGCCGGCCTCGTAGAGGACCTGCATCGGGTCCTCCTGGGTGTAGGAGTTGAAGTCTCCGGCGAGCGCGACGTCGGTGACCCCGGTCTGGGAACGGATCGAGGAGACCCAGGAGACCAGCGCGGTGGCCTGGCGGACCCGCGACTCGTTGGAGGCACCCTGGCCGTCGCCGGTGTCGCCGTCGCCCGGCCACGGGCCGGGCGAGCCCTTCGACTTGAAGTGATTGACCACGAAGAGGAACGGCGCGCCGCCGTCGGCGGGCTTGAAGATCTGGCCGATGGGCTCGCGGGCGTTGCCGAAGGCCTGGTCGTCGCCGCTCTGGTCGCCCAGCGCGCGGGCCTCACCGATGCGGCGTACGGCCGAGCGCTTGTAGATGATCGCGTTGGTGATCACGTCGGAGCCGGACGCGTCGGGCAGTTCGGCCGAGGACGGGTTGGCCGTCCAGACCTTGCGCCCGGCGGCCGTGTTGAGCGCGGCGACCAGCGAGTTGGTCGCCTCGTCCCGGGTCTCGCCCAGGCGGGCGGAGTTCTCGATCTCCATCAGGCCGATTACGTCGGCGTCGAGCGCGTTGATCGCGGAGACGATCTTCGACTGCTGGCGACCGAAGTCGGCCGGGTCCCAGGCACCGCGCTGGTCGCAACCGCCGCTGACGCTGTTGCCGTCGCCGGCGCGGTCCTTGAAGGAGGTGCAGCCACCGTCACCGACGTTGTCGTCGTTGGCATCGCCGAGCGTGGTGAAGTAGTTGAGCACGTTGAACGAGGCGATCTTCACGTCGGCGTGACGGCCGATCTTGCGCTCGTCGGGGGCGTCGGTGCGTACGTCCTCGAAGTCAGCCGGCCACGACGCCGGGTCGGCGGTGGCGACCTGGGTTGGCTGGAGGCGGTAGGTCGGCGCCGAGGGCGAGCCGCCCTGGGAGAGGATCACCGGGCCACGGAAGTCGACGGAGGCACCGACCACGACGGGCGAGGTGTTGGAGACGTACGGGATCGTCCGGCTCGTCGGCGGGCGCAGCGTGGTCGAGGAGCCGTCGTCGAGCACGATCCCGCGAGCGGCGTTGTCGGCCTCGACGGCCTCGGCCTCGGCCGACCCGGGACGGGCCACCTCGGTGGGCTGGAGCAACGGACGGTCGCCCTGGGCGAGACCGAGCTCGCCGAAGTTCTCGACGCCGTAGGTGTTGCTCACAGTGACGTCGCCCTGGGGCGCGAAGAGCATGCCCTCCAGCGACTCCTTCTGCGCGGCGGTCGCCGGCCACTGCGACACGACCGGATCGATCGACCCGGTGCCGTCGGTGACGATGTCGGCGGCCGTGGGCACGGACACCTCGGTCAGCCCGGCGTACTCGGTGACCTCACCGGTCACGGTCACCGCGTCGCCCGGCTTGACCGTGACGGCACCCGCCGAGCGGGGCTGGTAGACGAAGACGGCGTCGGAGGCATCGTGGGACCCGAGGTCGAGCGATCCGCCCGTGCCAGGAGTCTGGAGGTAGAAGCCGAAGAAGCCGCCCGAGGGGTAGGCCGCGGTGACGATGCCGCTGGTCGTGACGGTCTGTCCGACGAGCGGGCTGGCGGTGCCGGTGCCTTGGATGTCGGCGATGGTGACGGCCTCGGCCGTCGTGGCGGCGCGCGCGGTCGGGATGGCGACCGCTCCGATGCCGGCGACGGCGGCCGTCAGGCCGACCACCGAACCGAGCACCTGACGTGCTGAGAACATGGATGACTCCCCGCATGGAAGTAGAAGGCGATGGGCGGTCTGCCCGATTCAGCACCGACCGAAACCACGCGACCATAACGCGGCGTACGCCCTCGCGGCGGGGATCTTGGATGAACGTCCGGTAACGGAGTTACAACTACCCGAAATTGGAGAACTACGAGGAGCGGAGAGCGGCGCGCTGCTTCCACACGCCGTGGAAGAACTGCGCACCCGACCACATCGTCAGCGCCACCGCGACCGCGAGGCAGATCTGGAAGGCGTAGAAGAGCAGCTCCCAGACCAGGGCGTCACCGAAGGCGCCGCCGTGGGCCGATCCGTGCGGGAGCGGCAGCAGCAGGCCGCCGAGAGCGACCGCCTGCACCGTGGTCTTGATCTTGCCGAGCTGGTCGGCGGCGATCACGATCTTCTTGAGCACCGAGAGGCGCAGCAGCGTGACGCTCCACTCGCGCAGCAGCACGATGATGGTCACCCACCACCAGACGTCGCCGACGATCGAGAGGCCGATGAAGGCCATCCCGGTGACCGCCTTGTCGGCGATCGGGTCGGCGATCTTGCCGAAGTCGGTGATCAGGTTGTGCTTGCGGGCCAGGTCGCCGTCGATCTTGTCGGTGATCATCGCCAGCGCGAAGATGACGAAGGAGACCCAGCGCAGCGTCGGGTTGTCGCCGCCGTCAGCCAGCAGCGCCCACGCGAAGAACGGCACCGCGAGGATCCGCAGCGTGGTCAGCGCGTTGGGTACGTTCCAGTTGCTCGTCTTCACGGCAGTGGCGTCATCGTTCGGCTGGGCGTTCACGGGCTGCACCTTAACCGTTCACCGTCGCGACCAGGTCAACGCCTTCGGAGGCGATGACGGTCGCGCTGACGAGATCGCCCGGACGTACGCCCTCGACGTCTCCCTCGAGGGAGGTCATCCCGTCGACCTCGGGCCCCTGGTGGGCGGACCGGCCGAGGATCTCACCGTCCTCGACCTCCTCGACGAGCACGACGACCTGCTCCCCGATCCGCTCCTCGGCGCGCTGGGCGGTGAGCTCCTCGACGAGCTCGTTGACGTGCTCGACGCGGGCGCGGATCTCGTCGGCGTCCAGCTTGAGCGACTCGTCGAAGCCGGCGGCCTCGGTGCCCTCCTCGTCGGAGTAGCCGAAGACGCCGGTGACGTCCATGCGCGCTGCGACCAGGAAGTCGGTGAGGATCTCGAGGTCCTCCTCGGTCTCACCGGGGAAGCCGACGATGACGTTGGACCGCACCCCGGCCTCGGGCGCGTAGCCGCGGATCTGCTCGAGCAGGCCCAGGAAGCTCTCCGGGTCGCCGAACCGCTTCATCCGCCGCAGGACGGCGTTGGAGGCATGCTGGAAGCTCAGGTCGAAGTAGGGCGTCACGCCCGGCGTGGTGGCGATGACCTTCAGCAGGTCGGGCCGGGTCTCGGCAGGCTGCAGGTAGGAGACGCGTACGCGCTCGATGCCGTCGATGGCGCCCAGCTCCGGCAGGAGCGTCTCGAGGAGCCGGATGTCGCCGAAGTCCTTGCCGTAGGAGGTGGAGTTCTCCGAGACCAGGAAGAGCTCCTTGACGCCCTGCTGGGCCAGCCACTGGCCCTCGTGGAGGACGTCGGAGGGGCGCCGCGACACGAACGAGCCGCGGAACTGCGGGATCGCGCAGAAGGTGCAGCGCCGGTCGCAGCCGCTGGCCAGCTTCAGCGGCGCCCACGGGGCGTCGTCGAGCCGCGTACGTCCCGCGAAACCGGGCACCTGGTCGACCGCGGCCATGCCGGGGACCGAGATGGCCGAGGCGTCGCGCTCGACCGGGGAGATCGGGAGCAGCAGACGCCGGTCCTGGGGCGTGTGCGGGTGGTGGGTCTCGCCGCTGAGGATGGAGCGCAGCTTGGCGGCGATGTCGGGGTAGTCGTCGAACCCGAGCACCGCGTCGGCCTCGGGGAGCTCGGCGGCCAGGTCCTTGCCGTAACGCTCGGCCATGCAGCCGACCGCGACGACGGCCTGCGTCTTGCCGGTCTCCTTGAGATCGGCGGCCTCGAGCAGCGTGTCGACCGAGTCCTTCTTCGCCTGCTCGACGAAGCCGCAGGTGTTGACGACCACGGTGTCGGCCTCGTCCGGGTCGGCGACCAGCCGGAAGCCCCCGGCCGTCAGCCGGCCGGCGAGCTCCTCGGAGTCCACCTCGTTGCGGGTGCACCCGAGGGTCACCATGGCGACCGACAGGAGTGGCTGGGCGGTCTCGGCGGAGGGTTCGGTGGCTGTGCTCATCACCGTGAAGTATGACGGGCACACGCCCCGGACACCGAACCCTCGCGCCGTGGAGGGGCGATCAGTCGGGCACGGAGCCCGGCTTGACGGAGAGGACCGGGCAGGACGCACCGAGCAGGATCCGCTGCGCGACGCTGCCCATCAGCAGCTTGCCGACCGGCGTACGCCGCCGCAGACCGACCACGACCAGCTTGGCGTCGAGCTGCTCGGCGGCGTCGAGGACAGCGCCGGCGACGTCCGGGTCGATGGACTGCCGGATCTCGTGGAGCCGGCCCGACTCGGTGAGCCGGCGTTCGAGCTCGCCGAGCTGCTCGTCGAAGGCGTAGCGGTCATCGACCAGGGCGTCGCCCCGCGATGCGTTGACGACCACGACGCCACGGTCGCGACGCTCGGCGTCGGCGAGCGCCCAGTCCAGGGCGACCGACCCGTAGACGTCGGGCGCCCACGCCACGACCACCCAGCCACCTGCGGGAGTCTCACTCATCACTTCACCAGCTCCTTCTCGTCCTCGACGTCGGCCGACTGCTCGGCCCGTGCCCGGACCCGGGCGATGAACGGCCGGCCCAGGATGAACAGCGCGATCAGGATGTAGATGACCACCGCGAGCGGCTCGCTCAGCAACACACCGTAGTCACCACCCGAGATCGTCAGCGCCTCACGCAGCTTCGTCTCCATCAGCGGCCCCAGGATGACGCCCAGGATCAGCGGCAGGACGGGCAGACCGAAGCGGCGCATCATCAGCCCGAGCAGACCGAAGGCGAGCAGCAGCCCGATGTCGAACGGGTCCAGGTTGGTGGCGTACGCACCCAGGCAGGCGAAGAACAGGATGCCTGCGTAGAGCTGCGGACGCGGGATCCGCAGCAGCCGGGCCCACAGCGGCGCCAGCGGCAGGTTGAGCACCAGCAGCAGGGTGTTGCCGATCAGGAGGCTGGCCAGCAGCGTCCACACCAGGTCGGCGTGGTCGGTCATCAGTTGCGGTCCCGGGGTGATGCCGTAGCCCTGGAGCGCGGAGAGCATCACCGCGGCCGTGGCGGTCACCGGCAGGCCGAGAGCCAGCATCGGCACGAACATCCCGGCGGCCGAGGCGTTGTTGGCCGCCTCCGGCCCGGCGACACCCTCGATCGCGCCGCGGCCGAAGTCGCCGCGCTTGGAGAGCTTCCGCTCGGTCAGGTACGAGAGGAACGTCGGGATCTCGGCGCCACCGGCAGGAAGCGCGCCGAACGGGAACCCGAAGGCGGTGCCGCGCAGCCACGGCTTCCAGGAGCGCCCCCAGTCGTCACGCGACAGCCAGGGCCGGCCGACCGGGACCACGTGCGCCGGGCGCCGGCGCAGGTGGGCGGCCACCCACAGCGCCTCGCCGAGGGCGAAGATGCCGACCGCGACGACCACGATGTCGAGCCGGTCGACGAGCTGGGTCACGCCGAAGGTGAGCCGCGGCTGGCCGGTGTTGAGGTCGAGACCGACCAGGCCGATCGTCAGGCCGAGGAACAGCGCCGCGAAGCCGCGCAGGGCCGAGGTGCCGAGCACCGTCGTGGTCATGACCAGCGCCAGGACCATCAGCGCGAAGTACGAGGGCGCACCCAGGTTGACGGCCACGTCGGCCAGGGCCGGCGAGAAGAAGGCCACCAGGATGGTGCCGATGGTGCCGGCGACGAACGAGCCGACCGCGGCGGTGGCCAGCGCCTGCGCGCCACGCCCCGCTCTGGCCATCCGGTTGCCCTCCAGCGCCGTCATCACCGAGGCGGACTCCCCCGGTGTGTTCAGCAGGATCGAGGTGGTGGAGCCGCCGTACATGCCGCCGTAGTAGAGGCCGGCGAACATGATGAACGCGCTGGTCGGTTCGAGCCGGTACGTCACGGGCAGCAGCAGCGCGATGGCCATCGCCGGCCCGATGCCGGGCAGCACGCCGACGAAGGTGCCCAGCAGCACGCCGATGGCGGCGTAGAGCAGGTTCATCGGGGTCAGGGCGGACTCGAGTCCGCCCATGAGAAGTTCGAAGTTCTCCATCAGTCAGTCCTCACAGGATCCCGTCGAGTACGCCAGGGGTGAGCGGGATGCCCAGACCGACGTAGAAGGCGTACCAGCTGGCGACCGCCAGGACGAGCCCGACGATCACGTCGCGCACGAGCGTGCGGCTGCCGAGGGACCAGGCGGCGCCGGCGAACAGCACGGCGCCCGAGATCGCCCAGCCGAGCAGGTTCACGGTCGCGACCGTGAACAGCAGGACCGCGACCAGCTTGAGGACGGTCAGCCAGTCGGCCGACGAGCTCAGGTCGACGTCCTCGCCCTCCTCGGGCTCCGGCTGGGAGCCGCGGGCGGTGGCGACCGCCAGCAGCACACCGACCAGGACGAGGCCGGCGCCGATGACGTACGGGAAGACGCGGGGGCCGACCGGGTCGGCGAAGCCGACCTCCAGGCCGGTGGCGTCGATGACGGTGTAGATCCCGACTACGACCAGGAACAGGGCCAGGCCGTACTGGGCGACGTCGACCTTTCGCGCGGGGCTCTTGGGCTCCGGGGGTTGGGTTTCGGTTTCGTGGACGCTCACAGCAGGTCCAGCTCCTTCAGGGTCGAGGCGACGCGCTGGTCCTGCTCGACCAGCAGGTCGTGGAAGTCGTCGCCGGTGACGAAGGCGTCGGTCCAGCCGTTGTCCTTCAGCGCCTGCTGCCACTGCTTCGAGTCGTGCATCCGGGTGAGCAGGTCGATCAGCTCCTGCCGGCGCTTTTCGCTGATGCCCGGCGGGGCGAGTACGCCGCGCCAGTTGAGGAAGACCAGGTCGATGCCGCTCTCGGTCAGCGTGGGCGCGTCGGCGAAGACGCCGGTGCCGCGCTCGTCGCCCGAGACGGCCAGGACTCGCAGCTCACCGGCCTCCACCTGGCCCTCGAACTCGGCGAGACCGGAGAAGCCGACGTCGATCTTCTGACCCAGCAGCGCGCTGGTGAGCGGGCCACCGCCGTCGTACGGGACGTACTTGACCTTCTTCGGGTCGATGCCGGTGGCCTCGGCCAGCTGCATCGGGAAGAGGTGGTCGGGGCCACCGGGCGAGGAGCCGCCGCCGACCACGATGGACTCGGGGTCCTCGGCCCAGGCCTTCACCAGGTCGTCGATGGTCTTGAACGGCGAGTCGGCCGGAACCAGCACGCCCTCCTGCTCCTCGATGAGCTGGGCGATCGGGGTGGCGTCCTGGGGGCGGGCGTCCACGCCGAAGGAGTAGGTGGAGCCGACGACT
Organism: Nocardioides sp. NPDC023903; assembly: GCF_040639295.1. NCBI lineage: Bacteria > Bacillati > Actinomycetota > Actinomycetes > Propionibacteriales > Nocardioidaceae > Nocardioides > Nocardioides sp. NPDC023903. The sequence goes on from NZ_JBEZZS010000043.1 coordinate 13,317, forward strand.
CCAAGACCGATGGTCATGAGCAGGTTGCCGTTGCCCTCCTCGCTCATCAGGCGGGACATCGCGACGGAGCCGCCGGCGCCCAGGATGTTGGTCACCTGGATGTCGCCGCCGGTCATGTTGTCGCGGTCGAGGACCCCCACGGCCGCCCGGCCGGTCTGGTCATAGCCGCCACCGGGGCTGTTCGGGATCCACATGTCCAGGTCGCGGGACTCCGCGCCCCCGGTCACGCCGCAGGCCGATGCCGCGGCAAGCAGGCAGGTCACGAGCACAACGGCGAGGGCGCGGGTACGGCGTATGCTCGCTGCCCGGCCCTGCTGCGTGGGCAGCGGCGGTCGGGGCGGGGACTGCGATGTCGGCGTCGACAACGGCTGGCCTCCAGACTCAAGGGATGAAACGGTCAGTGGCGATGCTCACAGGCCGGGGTGACCGTCGTCACCATTCGGCAACCAAAGGAGGTTGTGTAACTTGTGGTCACGCGGACCGCGCCGCCATCTGACGCTGGCCGGGCAGGTGCTGCTGCTGCAGCTCTCGGTGCTGCTGCTCGTCGTCGTGGCAACCAGCATCGTCTCCCTGCGGCAGAGCGACGCCGACTTCCGTGACTCCCGCGAGGACCGGCTGCGCGCCGCCGCGGAGAGCCTGGCCGGGATCGCGGCGATCCAGGACGGGCTGCTGACCAGCACTCCCGACCGGCAGGCGCTGGGCTTCTACCTGCAGACCCGGGCCGCGGACGCCGGGGCCGACACCGCCTACCTCACCGGGCTCGACGGCACCGTCCTGGTCGCCACCGACCCCACCCGGGTCGGCGAGACCCTCGATCTGGGCCGGCGCGAGACGACCCGGGCCTGGTCCGGCGACATCGACGATGCCGGCCGCCGCGCGATCGCCGCCCAGGTCCCGGTCTACGGCGGTGGTTCGACCGGTGCGGACGCCGAGGCGCCGCGTCCGGTCGGCGTGGTCGTGGTGACCGAGGACTACCCGCCGCTGACCGAGCGCCTCGCCCGCACCTGGGCCGATGCCCTCACCGTGCTGCTCGCCGGTCTCGCGCTCGGGGTGCTGGGCTCGTGGCTGCTGGCGCGGCTGATCAAGCGGCGTACGCGTGGGCTGGAGCCCCGCGACATCGCCGCCCTCGCCGACCACCGCGAAGGCCTGCTGCGCTCGATCCGCGAGGGGGTGCTGGCCGTCGGCGCCGACGGGCGGGTCAGCCTGATGAGCGACAGCGCCCGCGACCTGCTCGGGCTGACCTCGGACCCGACCGGGCACCGGCTCAACGAGCTCGACCTGCCCGCCGAGACACTCGCCCTGCTCAGCGGATCCGAGGAGGTGCACGACGCGCCGCTGGTCACCGGCGAGCGCGTGCTCGTGCTCAACCGCAACCGGGTCCACCACGACGGCCGCCCCGCCGGCACCGTCACCACGCTGCGCGACCGCACCGAGCTGGTGGCTCTGCAGAGCGAGCTCAACGCCCGCGAGAGCGTCACCGAGACCCTGCGGGCGCAGACCCACGAGTTCAGCAACCAGCTGCACACCATCACCGGGCTCCTCGAGCTGGAGGAGTACGCCGAGGTGGGCCAGTTCGTCAGCGGGCTGACCGCGCGCCGGGCGGCGCTGAGCGACCACATCACCTCCCGCATCGACGACCCCGCGGTGGCCGCCCTGCTCATCGCCAAGGCCAGCCTGGCCGCCGAGCGGCGGGTGAGCATCGACCTGGAGACGTCGAGCGCGCTGCCGCGGCTCACGCCCGACGGCTCCGCCGACGTGGTCACCGTCCTCGGCAACCTGGTCGACAACGCCGTCGACGCGGCCGCGCTGGTCGGGCCGATCGACGGTCGGGTCGGCGTACGCCTGACGGCCGAGGGTGAGACCGTGACCGTCCGCGTCTCCGACACCGGCGGAGGCGTGCCGGCCGAGCGCCTGCCCGAGATCTTCCGGCGCGGCTTCAGCACCAAGCCGCGCGACGACAGCGGCCGCGGTGTCGGGCTCGCGCTGGTCCAGCTGGTGTGCCGTGCACGCGGCGGCGAGGTCGAGGTGGAGAATAGCGGGTCGGCGGAGCGCCCCGGAGCGGTCTTCATCGCGACCCTGCCGGGCGCCGCGCCACTCTCACCACCCACCACCACTGCCCCTGAGGAGGCCCGATGACGTCCGCACCGGAGCTCACCGTGCTCGTGGTCGAGGACGACTTCATGGTGGCCTCGATCCACACCCGCTTCGTCGAGCGAGTCGAGGGGTTCCGCGTGGTCGGCGTCGCCGCCACCGGCTCCCAGGCACTCGAGGAGACCGCGCGCCTCTCCCCCGACGTGCTGCTGCTCGACGTCCACCTTCCCGACTTCAGCGGCATCGAGCTGCTGCGCCGGCTGCGCGGACGAGGCGACGACGCAGACGTCATCGTCATCACCGCCGCCCGCGAGGCCGACACGGTCCGCGCCGCCGCGGCCGGTGGCGCCGCCCATTACGTGGTCAAGCCGTTCCCGTTCGAGGACCTGGCCGCCCGGCTCGATGACGTACGCCGCTCCCGCGAGGCGCTCGCCCGCATCGGGCAGCGGGCCGAGGGAGCCAAGGGTGCCGAGCACCGCGACGAGGTCCAGGCCGGCATCGACGAGGTCTTCAGCCACCAGGGCGCACGGGAGGCCCGCGAGCGGCTGCCGAAGGGGCTCAGCGCCGAGACCGCCCGGGCCGTGCTGGCCGCGCTGCAGACCGCCGGCGAGCTCAGCGCCACCGAGTGCGCCGACGCGATCGGGGTCTCCCGGGTGAGCGCGCGCCGCTATCTCGAGCACTTCGCGAGCACGGGCCGGATCGGCGTACGTCTCAACTACGGCACCGCCGGACGGCCCGAGCGGCGCTACCGCGCGGGTGACGCCTGAGGCTCCTGCCTCAGGCGGACTCGCGGATCACCAGCCGCGTCGGCAGCACGACCGAGGCCTCGACCTCCTCCCCCGCCACCAGGCGGAGGATCTGCTCGGCGAGGCGGGTGCCGATCTCGTGGATCGGCTGGTGCACCGTCGTCAGCGGCGGGTCGGTGAACCGCGCCGCCTCGACGTCGTCGAACCCGATCACCGCGACGTCGTCGGGCACCCGGCGGCCGAGCCGGCGCAGCGTACGCAGGGCGCCGTCGGCCATCAGGTCGGAGGCCGCGAAGACGGCGTCGATGCCGGGATCGCGCTGCAGCAGCCGTTCCATCGCGTCGATGCCGGACTGGCGCATGAAGTCACCCTCCTCGACCAGCGGCACGGCTCCCGGCAGCGCTTCGAGCCCGGTGAGGTAGCCGGCCAGGCGCTCGCGCCCGGCGACCATGTCCTGCGGCCCGGAGATGGTCGCGATCCGGCGGCGGCCGAGACCGATGAGGTGTTCCATCGCCGCCTTCACGCCGCTGGCGTGCTCGACGTCGATGTACGGCACCGTCGCCTCGCCCAGCGGCCGCCCACTCGTAACGACCGGGACGCCCGCCGCGCGCAGCTCCTCGGGCAGGGTGTCGGCGCCGTGCATCGAGGCGAGCACGACGCCGTCGACGGTGCGGCCGTGCACGTAGCGCAGGATCCGGTCGTGGCTCGACTGCGTCGAGGCGAGCAGCAGCACCAGTTGCTTGTCCGCCTTCTCCAGCGCCTCCCCGACACCCCGGATGACGCCAGGGAAGAAGGCGTCGTCGGAGAAGACCCGGGTCGCGGACTCCGGCAGGATCAGGGCGATGGAGTCCGTACGCTGCGTCACCAGGCTCCGCGCCGCCGGGTTCGGCACGTAGCCGAGGTCGGCGATCGCCCGGCGGATGCTCTCGGCGACCTCGGGGCGCACCGTCGTGGAGCCGTTGACGACGCGCGAGACCGTCGCTCGCGAGGCCCCGGCCGCCCGCGCCACCGTCTCCAGCGTCGGCCGGCCGGCCGGGGTCTCGTTCATGAGTGGAACCTATCCTCTCCTACAGCTCACCGGGAGAACGTGAACCAGTTGAGGTTGACGAAGTCGGCCGGCTGTCCGCTGGTGAACCGCAGGAACACTGTGTGCGTTCCGGTCACCCCGCTGATGCTGCCAGGGACCGTACGCCAGCTCTGCCAGCCGCCGGTGTTGGCCACCGAGAAGCTGCCGATCGGGGCGTTGTTCACGTTGTCGAGGCGTACCTCGACCAGGCCGCTGACCCCCGCCGGCGCGCCGGAGGCGACCCGCGCCGAGAACGTACGGGCAGCGCTCGAGCCGAAGTTCACGCCGTCGTAGCGGAGCCAGTCGCCGTTGCTGAGGTAGCCGACGTTCTGACCGCCGCCGGTGTCGGTGGTCGTCTCCATCTGAGTGCCGCTCTGGGCGTTGTACGACTCGGCCTGGATCGTGGAGTAGGCGTCCCGGTTGCCCGGGGCGGGCGGGTCGGTCGGCTCGGTGGTGCCACCGCCCTTGGAGTAGACCGCGACGTAGTCGACCAGCATCGGCACGCCGGAGGCGGTCGCCGAGGTCGGGTTGCCGGGCCAGCCGCCTCCGATCGCGACGTTGAGGATGATGAAGAAGCCGTGGTTGGTCGCGTTGTTCCAGGTCGTCGCGTCGACCTGGTCCGAGCGGACCGTGTGGTAGAGCGTGTTGTCGACGTAGAACCGGATCTGCTGTGGACTGGTGCTGCGGTCCCACTCCATCGCGTAGGTATGGAACGACGACTGGCAGGTCGAGCCAGGGCAGCCCTGGAGGGTCCCACCGAGGCCGGTGGTCTCGTTGCACGGGCCGCCGGGCGAGGTGCCGCAGTGCAGCGTGCCCCAGACCTGGTTGGCACCGTTGACGTTCTCCATGATGTCGATCTCGCCGATGCCCGGCCAGTTCCAGTAGTTGCCACGGAACGGCTCCCCCAGCATCCAGAACGCCGGCCAGATGCCCTGGGCCGCCGCGCCGGTGACGTTCGGCATCTGGATGCGGCCCTCGACGCGGAGCACGCCGCCGGACGGCGGCTGGAAGTCGGTCCGGGTGGTCTCGATGCGGCCGGAGGTCCAGTTGCCGGCACTGTCGCGGATCGGCTTGATGACGAGGTTGCCGCTGCCGTCCTGGTAGACGTTCTGGGTGCTATCGGTGTGGTACGCGATCTCCCCGGTGCCCCAGTTGGCAGCGCCGCCGGGGTAGGAGTGGCCGATGTCGTAGATCCAGTTGTTCGTGTTGATCCGCGACCCGGCCGCACCGGTGAAGTCGTCGCTCCACACCTTGGTCCAGCCTGCTGGGGTGCCCGGCTCCGACGCCTCCGACGCCTGCCCGAACGATGTCAGCGGGATCGCCACCGCGACCACGCCGGCCGCGATCACAGCGGCTCCTAATGCCTTGAGACTTCTCATGATGACTCGCTTCCCGATGAATGAGCGATGAGTCCTGGCGACTCGTGAGAGCGCTCTCTCGGATGATGGTCCCAAAGCTCGTGTGACCGGCGTCACCAAACTCCGAACTCTTTAACAACCCCGCCGAGTCGGCGCGTTCTGACCGAAATCAGCGCCGAGTCGGCTCGTCATGACGAGCCGACTCGGCGGGGAATGTCGATCGTTACTAGCTGGCGGTGTAGGTGCGCTGAGCGGCCTCGCCGGTCTTGCCGAGGGCCTTGGCCTTGCCGTCGCCGACGGCGACCTTGAGGGAACCGTCGGAGGTCTGTACGCGCAGCGGCGGGGTGACCTGGAGCTCCTTGGACTCGCCGAAGGCGAGGTCACCGCTGAAGACCACCTTGCCGCGCGAGTCGCGGACGACCACGTGGGCACCGCCACCGGCGGCCGAGATGGTCACCGGAACGGGCGAGGTCTTGCCGTAGGGGCTGTCGGTGCCGGCGGAGCCGTCGAGCTGGATGGCTCCGGCCTGGGGCTCGTGCTGGGTGCCGTCGATGACCAGGCGGGCGACCGACCAGACCAGGATGACCGCCATCACCGCGGCGACCAGGACCGACCAGGACGGTCCGCCACGCATCCGCCGAACGGGGCGGATCGCCGCGCTGTGGGCAAGCTCGGCCTCGAAGACGGCGCGCGGGCTGACCGGGCCGGAGGCGTACTTCTCGTCATAGGTGCGCAGCAGCGGCGCGACCTCGATGCCGAGGACACGCGCCAGCGTACGCAGGTGGCCACGGGCGTAGAAGTCGCCGCCGCAGGGGCCGAAGTCGTCGACCTCGATCGCCTCGATGACGTGCGGACGGATCCGCGTCCACTCGGCCAGGCCGTCCATGTCCAGGGCGAGCCGGCGGCGGGCCGCGGCGATCTCGGCACCGATCTCGGGGACCTTGGTCGGCACCACCTCGGTGGGCTCGTCGTCGACACCGTCGATCGCTAGGGCCTTGACTCCCTCGTCGGCCACGGCGATCGGACGTACGCCCTCGGGCTCGGAGTCCTCGACGTCCGACTCGAACGCGAAGGCCTCGGTCTCGTCGTCGACATCCGCGTCCTCGATGTCCGCGTCGGCGAACGCGGCCTCCGCCAGGTCCAGCTGGAGAGCGTTTGCGCCGTGGACGGCGACGGTCTCCTGCGGCTCCTCGGGCACGTAGCGTACGTCCACCCGGACCGCTGTCGAAGGCTCGCGCAGCGGCGCGACGGGCTCCGCCTTCGCCTCGGCCACGGAATCCACTTCTGGCTCGGGCTCGGGGTCGGTCTTCGGCGTCGTCTCGTCCTGGTTCGTGTCCCGGTCCACCTGGTCCTGCTCCGCCTCGTCCACCACGTCTGCGGCATTGATATCAGGCACGTCCAAGACCCGAAGCATCCGGGGGTTGGTGTCTCCAGCCTGCTGCGAAAGGGGCGGGCGGATCGCGGTGTCACCGTCATCCGAGGCGGCATCGGCAGTGTCGACTTCGGTGTTGTCTTCGGTGCTCTCGTCGGTCTCCGTCTCCGGTTCCTCGACGTCGAGCGCGGGGTCGATCTCGACGACCTCGACACCGTCCGCGGCGACGATGGCGATCGCCTCGGTGACGTCGTCACCGGCACCCAGGACGCGGGTGGAGAGGCCGAGCGGGAGCGAGAACGGGAGGCCGTAGAGGCGCTCGGTCAGCATCGCCTGGCGCCGGGCGGTCGGCGAGAGCTCATCGAGCACCTCGTCCTCGTCGTGCAGCAGCACGCCAATGCGACCGTCCTTCCAGAACCGCTCGATCCCGTCGGGGCGCGGGGTGTGCTCGACGGACTCGATCTTCGACCACGGGATGCCCTGCCAGGTCTGGCCGAAGCGGAGGCGTACGCCCTGCTCGTCCACGAGCAGCAGCGGCATCCGGGAGTCCCAGGCCGTCCAGCCCTGCACCGCCGCGACGGCGAGCAGGATCAGGCCGACCAGGTAGCCCTCGATGCCGCCGCGCAGCACGAAGGCGATGCCGACGAGCAGCGACGCGAGCGCCACGACCAGCGCGAGGCGTCCGTTGCGGCGTACCTCGACGACGTCGACGTCAAGGGCCTCGTGGGTCTCGACAGTCTCGACGTTCTCGGCAGGGTCGACGGTCTCGACCGCCGGTGAATTCTCGCTCACATCTCCCCCTGGATTGTTGCGATGACGCCGTCGATCTCGTCCGGCTTGACGAGTACGTCGCGTGCCTTGGAGCCCTCGGAGGGACCGACCACGCCGCGCGACTCGAGAATATCCATCAGGCGGCCGGCCTTGGCGAACCCGACTCGGAGCTTGCGCTGCAGCATCGAGGTCGACCCGAACTGGGTCGAGACGATCAGCTCGATCGCCTGGATGACCAGGTCCATGTCGTCGCCGATGTCGTCGTCCAGCACCCGCTTGGACTCCGCCGGAGCGGTCACGTCCTCACGGTAGGACGGCTCCAGCTGGCCCTTGACGCTCTTGACGACCGCGTTGACCTCCGACTCGGAGACCCAGGAGCCCTGCACACGGATCGGCTTGGAGGAGCCCATCGGCAGGAACAGCCCGTCACCCTGGCCGACCAGCTTCTCCGCACCGGGCTGGTCGAGGATGACGCGCGAGTCGGCCAGCGACGAGGTCGCGAAGGCGAGCCGCGAGGGCACGTTGGCCTTGATCAGACCGGTGACCACGTCGACCGAGGGCCGCTGCGTGGCCAGCACCAGGTGGATGCCGGCGGCACGGGCGAGCTGGGTGATGCGTACGACCGCGTCCTCGACGTCGCGCGGGGCGACCATCATCAGGTCGGCGAGCTCGTCGACGATGACCAGCAGGTAGGGGTAGGGCGACAGGACCCGCTCGGAGTCGGGCGGGAGCTGCACCTTCCCGGCGCGTACGGCCTTGTTGAAGTCGTCGACGTGACGGAAGCCGAAGTTGGCCAGGTCGTCGTAGCGCATGTCCATCTCGCGTACGACCCAGGCCAGCGCCTCGGCGGCCTTCTTCGGGTTGGTGATGATCGGCGTGATCAGGTGCGGCACGCCCTCGTAGGAGTTGAGCTCGACCCGCTTGGGGTCGACCATGATCATCCGGACCTCGTCGGGCGTGGCCCGCATCAGCACCGAGGTGATCATCGAGTTGATGAAGGACGACTTACCCGAACCGGTCGCACCGGCGACCAGCAGGTGAGGCATCTTGGCGAGGTTGGCGACCACGAAGCCGCCCTCGACGTCCTTGCCGACACCAGTGATCATCGGGTGGTGGTCGCCGCGCGCGGCGTTGGAGCGGAGCACGTCGCCGAGGGTGACGATCTCCTTGTCGCTGTTCGGGATCTCCACGCCGACCGCGGACTTGCCGGGGATGGGCGAGAGGATGCGTACGTCGGCGGAGGCCACCGCGTAGGCGATGTTCTTCTGGATCCCGGTGATCTTCTCGACCTTCACGCCGGCGCCGAGCTCGACGATGTAGCGGGTGACCGTCGGGCCACGGGTGTAGCCGGTGACCGCGGCGTCGATGTTGAACTCCTCCAGCACCGCTTGGAGCCGGCTGACGATCTCGTCGGAGGCCTTCGAGCGCGCCTTGTGCGGCGAGCCCGGCTTGAGCAGGTCGCTGCCCGGGAGCGTGTACGCCACGTCGCCGGCGAGCATCAGCTGCTCGACGCGCTGCGGGAGCTCGGCGTGCGGCGGCGGCTCGAGGTCGCGCCTCTTGCCCGGCTTCGGGGCGTTGTCCGCGACCGCGGGCATGAGGCCCGCCGCGTCGCTGGGTACGGCCTCGTCGGGCTGGGTGTCGGCGTCCGAGTCCTCGTCGAGGGCGAGCGCGATGTCGAGCCCGTCCTTCTTGCGCTTCTTCTTCGGCTTCTCCTCCTCGAGGAGCGGCGTCTCGTAGGGCTCGAAGCCCTCCGGGTCGAAGGTGTCGTCGTCGGCGAAGAGCTTGTTGCCCCGGCGCACCCGCCGGATGTTGGTGCCGCTCTCGCTCAGTTCCTCGGGCGGGGTCAGGCCGAGCGCCCGGTCGCGCAGCTCCACCAGTCGACTCGGCACCTGGTAGAGCGGGGTCCCGGTGATCACCAGGATCCCGAAGACGACGAGGAGTGACAGGAGTACGACGACCACGGCCGTCGAGCGCAGCACGTCGAGCAGCAGGCTGGCCACGACGTAGCCGATCGCGCCGCCGGCCCACTGCAGCTCGCTGCTGTCGCCCGAGGTGGGCTGCGGGTTGCCGTTGGCGATCTGGATGATGCCGAGCGTGGCCATCAGGAACGCGGCCCAGCCGATCGCGAGCCGGCCGACCGGGGCGGCGTTGACCGGGTCGCGCATCAGCCGGGCACCGGCGACGACGAGCCCGACCGGCACCAGCCAGCCGACCTTGCCGACGACTCCGGCCACGGCGATGCGTACGACGTCGAAGAACTGTCCGCCGAGCTGGAACCAGACGCCGGCGGCGACGAGGACGGAGAGACCGATCAGGAACAGGCCGGCACCATCGCGCCGGTGCTCCGGCTCGAGGTCACTGGCGGCCTGGCCACCGACGCGGAAGATGGCCGCCACTCCCCCGGCGATCGCCAGCCACAGGCTGGCGATGGTGGAGAAGATGGCGTCGAAGAGGACCGCGATCGGGCTGGGCCCGTTGCGAACGGCACGAGGTGGCGTACGGTTCGTCGTCTTCCGGTTAGTCGACTTTGCGGCGGGACGGCGCTTGTTCTGGCCCTTGTTCGGCGCTGCCTTTGAGCGGGCCCGGCTCGTGGCCGTTGCTCGCTTTGTCGTGGTCGTACTCCGGGGACGGGTGCTCTTATTGGTGGTCGAGCTCCGCGAACCCGGCGGGGAAGACGTACGGGTCGCCATACAAGCAGGGTATTTGACCGAGCGGCCTGGCTCCGGGACCCCATGGGGGTGTGTTGCATCGGTGTAGTTTGCCGCCATGCAGAGCCTCGCAGTCCTCATCGCCCTCCTCACCGCCGCCGATGCCGTGGCGGACTGGACCTGCGTGTGGTTCGGCTGGCGCCGGATCCACTACTTCACCAAGCCTCTGGTGATGGTGGGGCTGATGTTGTTGGTGGGACTGGTCAGCGACGGCGAGCCGGCGGCGTGGTGGCTGGTCGTCGCGCTCTTCTTCGGAATGCTCGGCGACATCTCGATGATCGGCTCCTCGGCGCGGCGGTTCCTCGGCGGCGTGGGGCTCTTCTTCGTCGGCCATCTGGCGTACGCGATGACCTTCCTCGCCCTCGGCCTGGAGACGCCGACGTGGTCCTGGGCCGGCTTCGCCGTCGCGATCGTGCTGGCGATCCCGATGGGACGGGTGCTCCGGGGCGCCCGGGAGATGGGCGGTGTACCGATGGCGGCGGCCCTGGCTGCGTACTCCCTGGTGATCGCCACCATGCTCGTGCTCGGCTGGCTGACCGGGAGCCCATGGATCGCCGCGGGTGCGACGATCTTCGTCGTCAGCGACACCCTGATCGGGCTCAACCTCGCCGAGCACGGCAATGAGCCGCCGCGCCTGACCGACGTGCAGATCATGGTGACCTATCACGTCGGCCAGGCGCTGATCACGGCTGGCGTGCTGCTGGCGCTTGCCTAGGCCTCGATCACTACGGGGACGATCATCGGGCGGCGACGGTGGGTGCTGGAGACCCAGCGTCCGAACGTACGCCGGATGGCCTGCTGCAGCTGGTAGGTGTCGGTCGCACCCTCGGAGATGGCGCGGTTGACCGCCTTGACGATCGGCTGCTTGATCGGCTCGAAGGCGTTGTCGGGCCACACGTGGCCGCGGGCGTGGATCTCGGGGCCGCTGGCGACCACCCCCTTGACCGAGTCGACCACGACGACGATCGAGACGAAGCCCTCCTCGGACAGGATCCGGCGGTCCTTGAGCTCGGACTCGGTGACGTCCCCGACGGTGGTGCCGTCGACGAAGACGTAGCCGCACTCGACCTTGCCCGCGATCTCGGCCTTGCCATCGATGAGGTCGACGACGACGCCGTCCTCGGCGTAGACGACGCTCTCGACGCCGGTCTGGCGGGCCAGGTCACCGTTGGCGAGCAGATGGCGCACCTCGCCGTGAACGGGCATCACGTTGCGCGGGCGGACGATGTTGTAGCAGTAGAGCAGCTCGCCGGCGCTCGCGTGGCCCGAGACGTGCACCAGGGCGTTGCCCTTGTGGACCACGTTGGCGCCCAGACGGGCGAGCCCGTTGATCACCCGGTAGATCGAGTTCTCGTTGCCCGGGATCAGGCTGCTGGCCAGCAGGACGGTGTCGCCCGGCTCGATGTGCACGAAGTTGTGGGTGCCGTTGGCGATGCGGGACAGCGCCGACATCGGCTCGCCCTGGGAGCCGGTCGAGACCATGACGACCTTCTCCGGCGGCAGGTCGGCGAGCTCCTTGGCGTCCACGATGACGTCCTCGGGCACGTGCAGGTAGCCCAGGTCGGAGGCGATCTGCATGTTGCGGACCATCGACCGACCGACGTACGCCACCTTGCGGCCATGCGCGACAGCGCTGTCGAGCACCTGCTGGACACGGTGCACGTGGGAGGCGAAGCAGGCCACGATGATGCGCTGGTCGGACTCGCGGAAGACCTGCTCGATCGCGGGCGCGATCTTCTTCTCCGCGGTCGTGAAGCCGGGGACCTCGGCGTTGGTGGAGTCGGTGAGGAACAGGTCCACACCCTCCTCGCCGAGCCGGGCGAACGCGCGCAGGTCGGTGATCCGGCCGTCCAGCGGCAGCTGGTCCATCTTGAAGTCGCCGGTGTGCAGCACGAGTCCGGCGCCGGTGCGGATCGCGACCGCGAGCGCGTCCGGGATGGAGTGGTTGACGGCCACGAACTCGAGCTCGAACGGCCCGAAGGAGATCGTGTCACCCTCGCGTACCTTGTGCTGCACGGTCTCGCGGAGGCGGTGCTCGCGCAGCTTGGAGCCGAGCAGGGCCAGGGTCAGCTCGGAGCCGACCAGCGGGATGTTCTGGCGCTCGCGGAGCAGGTAGGGCGTCGCGCCGATGTGGTCCTCGTGCCCGTGGGTCAGGACCAGCGCCTCGATGTCGCCGAGCCGGTCACGGATCGGGCCGAAGTCGGGCAGGATCAGGTCGACGCCGGGCTGCTGCTCCTCGGGGAAGAGCACGCCGCAGTCGACGATCAGCAGCCGACCGTCGTACTCGAAGACGGTCATGTTGCGGCCGACCTCGCCGAGGCCGCCGAGAGGGGTGACCCGCAGGCCGCCCTTGGGGAGCTTGCCGGGTTCGGTCAGCTCCGGGTGTGGGTGAGACAAAGGCATTCCTTCTAGAGAAGGCCAGAGGCCTCCAGCCCGGCTCGCAGCGCTTCGACCTCGTCGTCGTCGAGCGCCACCAAGGGCCCTCGTACGTTGCGGTTGTCGATCACGCCGGTCAGCTCGAGAGCGGCCTTGGCAGTGGTGGCTCCGTAGTTCGGGACGCCCATGATGGCGTCGATCGCGGGGAGCATCCGCGCATAAGTCTTGCGGGCGGTCTCGATGTCGCTCGCCGCGAAGGCGTCGATCATCGTCCGCGTCTGGTCGCCGAGCACGTGGGCGGCAACGCTGATCACACCGACGGCGCCGTGCGCCAGCCAGGCGAGGGTGAGCGCGTCGTCACCGGAGTAGATCGAGTAGCCGAGGTCGAGCAGCCTGGTGCCGCGCGGGAAGTCGCCGGCGGCCTCCTTGACCGCGACGACGGTGTCCCAGGTGATCGCCTCGCGGTAGGTGTCGAGGGTGATCGGGGAGCCGGTGCGGCCGGGAACGTCGTAGAGGATGACCGGGGTGTCGGTCGAGGAGACGACGGTGCGGAAGTGCTCGCGGATGCCGCGCTCGCCCGGCTTGTTGTAGTAGGGCGTCACCAGCAGCAGGCCGTCGGCGCCGATCGACGCCGCCTGCTTGGCGAGCTCGACGGTGTTGCGGGTGTCGTTGGTGCCGATGCCGGCCACGATCTTGGCGCGGTCGCCGACGGCGTCCTTGACCGCGGCCAGGATCTCGCCGTCCTCGGCCGGAGTGGTGGTCGGCGACTCACCGGTGGTGCCGGAGACGACGATGCCGTCGTGGCCGTGATCGACCAGGTGCTTGGCGACTTTCTGGGTCTGCTCCAGGTCGACCGAGCCATCGTCGTTGAACATCGTGACGAGTGCGGAGAGCACGGTGCCGAAGGGAGCATCAGTCATGGCGTACAGACTATCGTCAGACGCGCGGCATGACCTCGTCGGCTACGAGTGCGAGATGGTCGAGATCGCTCAGATCGAGCACCTGGAGGTAGAGGCGGCTTGCGCCGACGTCCTCGAACCGCTTGATCTTGGCGACCACCTCGTCCGGGGTGCCCGCCAGGCCGTTCTCACGCAGCTCGGCCGGCTCGCGGCCGATCGCCTGCGCACGGCGGGCGATCTCGTCCTCGTCGCGGCCGACACAGAGCACCTGGGCGGCGGAGTAGATGATCGAGTCGTCCCGGCCGGCCGCCTCGACGAAGCGACCGACGTTCTCGAACAGCGCCAGCGAGTCCTCGACGGAGACGAACGCGGCGTTGAACTCGTCGGCGAAGGTGGCGGCCAGCGTCGGCGTACGCTTCTTGCCGCCGCCGCCCACGATCACCGGGATCGAGCCGGCGTGGCCACGGGTCTGGACCGGCTTCGGCAGGCCCGGGCTGTCCTTGATCGTGTAGTGCTTCCCATTGAAGTCGAAGGTCTCCCCCGGCTCGGTCGCCCACAGCCCCGTGATGATCTCGAGCTGCTCCTCCAGCCGGTCGAACCGCTCCCCCAGGGCCGGGAACGGGATCCCGTACGCCTCGTGCTCCTCCTCGAACCAGCCCGCCCCCAGGCCGAGCTCGACCCGGCCCTCGGACATGTCGTCCACGTTGGCGGCCTGGATGGCCAACACACCCGGGAGGCGGAAGGTCGCCGAGGTGACCAGCGTGCCGAGCCGGATCGTGCTCGTGTCGCGGGCCAGACCGGCGAGCGTCGTCCACGCGTCGCTCGGTCCGGGCAGCCCGTCGACCGAGCCCATCTTCAGATAGTGGTCGGAGCGGAAGAACGCCCCGAACCCCAGCTCCTCGGCCTTCTGTGCGACAGCGAGGATGTCGGCGTAGGACGCCCCCTGCTGGGGCTCGGTGAAGATGCGCAGCTCCATGCCGTTTACCTTAGAGGGGCGAGACACCTACTCGCGCGTTAGGGAGCGGAGCTGGCCCATGGAGCCCAGTTCTCGGCGCTCGCGATCAGCCGCGATCTGCGCCTGATAGTGGACGCTCAACGGATCGGCGCGCGGCAACGTCGTCACCGGCGCTCCCCAGATCGTCCAGGTCGGGCCGTTCTCGATCGGGAGCCAGGTGCCGGCGAAGTCGGCCGCCCAGTCCCCCGGCGGATCGAGCCGTAGGTCCGCCCTGTCGAGGCCGATGAGGTCGGCGGTGAAGACCGCCCAGGCGCCGAGCGTGGCCACCATGGGGATGGGCTTGCGCGCGACTATCTGGAACGCGGTCAGCAGCGGCAGGTGCCAGCCGGTCGCGATCACGGCGGCCTGCTCCTCCCACGTGGCGCTCAGGTCGAGCGGCCGCTGCCTCCCGACACGGGCGATGAACGGCTGCCAGCGGTCGAGCGACTCGTCCGCGCACCGCGGTCGGGCCAGCAGCTCCTCGAGCCGGTCCGCGTCATAGAAGTACGCCGACCCGACCCGATGGCGCGGCCCGGCCAGCCCAGCGCGCAGCACGCGCTTCGCCTGGTTCTCGCCCAGGAGATGAACCTCGGCGAGCCTGGCCACGGCGTCGGGGGTGGAGAGCCACATGGAACGAACGTAAGCGTGGGCACCGACATTTCTGGGCGGCGGAGCTCAGCGAGAATCTCGCCGATCGCCGCTATGACAGAGGGTCCGAGTTTGTGAACGATTCACAAACTCGGACCCTCTGTCATAGCCGACGGAATCGGCCACCCATCTACCCCGCGCGAACAAGAAAGACGCGGTCGTACGCCTCGTGGGTCTCGCGCTTCGTCTCGACCCACTCCGCCTGGTCGAAGGGCGGGTAGAGGACATCGCCCTCGGGAGTCAGGTGGACGCGGGTGATGACCTGCTCGGTGGCGTACGGGAGCGCAGCCGAATAGACCTGCGCTCCGCCGGCGATGATCGTGTCGCCCTGCTCCTTCGCGGCCAGGGCGAGGGCGGAGTCGATGTCGTGGGCGACCAGCACGCCGTCGTATGACCAGGTCCTGTCACCGGTCAGCACAACGGTGGTGCGGCCGGGGAGGGGGCGGCCGATGGACTCGAAGGTGGTGCGGCCCATGACGAGCGTGTGGCCCATCGTGATCGCCTTGAACTCGGCCTGCTCGCCGGGGATCTTCCAGGGGATGTCGGGGCCGTTGCCGATGACGCCGTTGTCGGCGACGGCCGCGACCATCACGACGCGCCCCGAACCGGCCTCAGACGGCAACGGGGGCCTTGATGCCGGGGGCAGGGTCGTAGCCCTCCACCGTGATGTCCTCGAGCTCGAACGCGTCGATGTCCTTCACGTCCGGGTTGAGCCGCAGCGTCGGCAGCGGTCCCGGCTTACGAGTGAGCTGGAGACGGGCCTGCTCGAGGTGGTTGCTGTAGAGGTGGGCGTCGCCGAGCGTGTGCACGAAGTCACCGACCTCGAGGCCGGTCACGTGGGCGACCATGTGGGTCAGCAGGGCGTAGGAGGCGATGTTGAACGGCACCCCCAGGAACACGTCCGCGGAGCGCTGGTAGAGCTGCAGGCTCAGCTTGCCGTCGGCGACGTAGAACTGGCACAGCGTGTGGCACGGCGGCAGCGCCATGTCGTCGATGTCGGCCGGGTTCCAGGCGCTGATGACGTGGCGGCGGCTGTCGGGGTCGGTGCGGATCTGGTCGATGATCTTGGAGATCTGGTCGACGTGGCGCCCGTCCGGGGTCGGCCAGGAGCGCCACTGGTAGCCGTAGACCGGACCCAGGTCGCCGTTCTCGTCGGCCCACTCGTCCCAGATCGTGATGCCCCGCTCCTGGAGCCAGCGCACGTTGGTGTCGCCGCGCAGGAACCAGAGCAGCTCACCGAAGACCGAGCGGGTGTGGACCTTCTTCGTCGTCAGCAGCGGGAAACCCTCGCTGAGGTCGTAGCGGGTCTGATGACCGAAGACGCTGATCGTGCCCGTCCCGGTGCGGTCGGACTTCTCCACGCCCTCGTCGAGGATGCGGGTCAACAGATCGAGGTAGGGCTGCACGGCCCCAGCCTAGGTCAGAGCTCCACCGTCCCATGGATGGTGGTCAGTGTGTCTCCGCCCACCCACACCTGGTCTCCGACCCGCTCGACGTACACCCGCCCCCGCCGCTTCATGACGGTCCCTTGAGAAGCGACGTACGCCTCGGGGAGCTGCGACCCCGCCAGCCACTGCCCCAGCGCGGCATTGAGCGACCCGGTGACCGGGTCCTCGAAGGCGACGCCGTCGGCCGGGAAGTACGCCCTGACCTCGACCGCGCACTCGCTGCCTTCGGGGTAGCGCCCCACCAGACCGACCTTGTGATCCCCCAGAGCGGCGTGGTCGGGCGTAACGGCGAGCACGGCCTCCGCGTCGGCGAGCATCACCCCGACCCAGCCCGGTCCGTTGTCGCACCACCGCGCGCCCTGGATGTCCTCGCGGGAGATCTGCAGCCCCTTCGCGATGGCGCCCAGCGTCTCCTCCTCGACCTCGCCGCCCCGCCGCAGCTCCGGCGCCGCAAAGGCGATCCGCTCGCTACGGCGCAGCTCGACCAAGCCGACTCCGCACTCCTGCATCAGGCTGGCGCCCTTGGGCTTCCCGCCGGCCTCCAGCCACGCGTGCGCCGACCCGAGCGTCGGGTGGCCCGCGAACGGCAGCTCGCCGCTGACCGTGAAGATCCGCAGCCGGTAGTCAGCAGCCGGGTCCGTGGGGGCCAGCAGAAACGTGGTCTCGGACAGGTTGGTCCACCGCGCGAAGGCGGCCATCTGCTCGTCGCTGAGGTCGTCGGCTCCGTGTACGACGGCGACCGGGTTGCCCAGCAGCGGCTCGTTGGTGAAGACGTCGACCTGGCGGAACTCGTAGGCACTCACGCGCGAGAGCCTAGCGATGGCCGGAGAGAAGCCTCAGGCGGTCAGCTTCATCGGGCCGTAGACCTGTCGGTCGTGCTCGAAGAGCACCACCGCGGCCACGCCCGCGTCCAGGAGGTCCTGCCAGACCTCACCCACCCACGACTCGGCGTCGCTCTGGTTGGCGAAGCGCTGGCCGGCGAGGTCGCCGTCGACCGACACCTCGGCACCCGAGGCGTCGACGAGCTGCCACCACCACGGCCGGTCGGCCGCAGACGGCTGCTTGAACACCGAGGGAACGTCGGGGATGCTCATCAGCCCTCCCGCACGTGCGAAGGGACGAACGGCGGCTTGGTGAGCTGGAAGATCTCGCGGCGGCCGCGTACGTCGATGCCGATCTCGGCCTCCGGGTTGACCGTGGTCGAGACGAGCACCAGGCCGACCCCCTTCTTCAGCGTCGGCGAGAAGGTGCCGGAGGTGACCTCACCGACCGGCACGTCGGCGGTCAACGACGCCGTCATGTGTGGTCGTGGGATGCCGCGGCCGACGGCGACGATGCCGCGCAGGGCGCGCTTCGGGCCGGCCTCCTTCTCGGCGACCAGCTTGTCGCGGCCCCAGAAGGCGTCCTTCTTCCAGCCGACGGCCCAGCCGAGGCCGGCCTCGTTGGGGGTGACGTCGAGGGCGATGTCCTGGCCGTGGAGCGGGTAGCCCATCTCCGTACGCAGCGTGTCGCGGGCGCCCAGGCCGCACGGCACCGCGCCCAGCTCCTCGCCTCGGGACAACAGCGCGTCCCAGAGTGCGCCGGCGGCCTCGTTGGCGACGATCAGCTCGTAGCCGCGCTCGCCCGAGTAGCCGGAGCGGCACACGACGACGCCGATCTCGTCACCGAGTACGTCGGGAGCGGCCGCCTCGACGAAGGACATGTATTCGTGACCGGCCGGCAGCCCGACCGCCTCGAGCAGCTCGTCCGACTTCGGTCCCTGGACGGCGAGCACCGCGTAGTCGCGGTGGTGGTCGGCGAGGTTGATCCCCTCGGGCGCGGCCTCCTGGAGCCGGCGCACGACCTCGGGGGTGTTGGCGGCGTTGGGGACGATCAGGACGTGCTCGTCGTCGCGGTAGTAGGCGATCAGGTCGTCGACGATGCCGCCGGTCTCCTCGTCGCAGCACAACGTGTATTGAGCCTTGCCCGGCTTGATCCGGTTGAGGTCGTTGGTGAAGGACGCGTTGACGAAGTCGGCCGCACCCGGCCCGCTGATCATGACCTTGCCCAGGTGGCTGACGTCGAAGACGCCGACGGCCTCACGGACCGCGGTGTGCTCCTTGACGACGCCGGAATACTCCAGCGGCATCGACCAGCCGCCGAACTCAGCGAACTTCGCGCCGAGCCCGACGTGGTTTTCGTGCAGGGGGGACTGGAGCAGCTCCGACCCGCCCCCCGTGGAGGTCTCTTCAGCCATACCGCGAACTTATCGCACCAGGCCGACACTCCCCGGTCCGCGCCCCCTCCGGGCGCGCCACACCTAGACTGCACGGCGTGACCCTGCCTGACATCACCTACACGCTGCGTACCGCCTCCCCCGCCAAGACCCGTGCGGAGGCAGTCGTCGTCGGCATCGGCCAGGGCGCGAAGGCTGTCGAGGTGACCGTCGGCGCGGAGGACGTCCAGGCCGCCTACGGCCGCCGGTGGCGCGGGATGCTCGCGACGCTCGGCGTCAGCGGCAAGGCAGGCGAGGTCACCCGCCTCCCCGCCGGGAACGAGATCGGCGCCCAGCTCCTGGTGCTGGTCGGGCTCGGCAAGCCCGGTGCGGACGGGACCTACTCGGCCGATGCCGTACGTCGCGCCGCGGGCGCCGCCGCTCGCGCGGTGCCCAACGCGACCTCCGTCGCCGTGTCCCTTCCGGCCGACACTCCTGATCTGGTGCGCGCCGTCACCGAGGGCTACGTCCTCGGCGGCTACACCTACAACACCTACAAGTCGAACAACGGCAAGTCGGGTAAGGACAGTAGCGGGCCGAGCGATGTGGCGATCCTGAGCGCGATCGCGCGGCGTACGGACGCGGTCACCGCCTTCGAGGAGGCGCAGATCCTCGCGCAGGCGGTCGCCGGCACCCGCGAGTGGGTCAACGTCCCGCCCGCCGACCTGACTCCCCCGGCGTTCGCCGACGCCATCGCGCACGTGGCCGGGCTGGTCGAAGGCGTCGAGACGACCGTGTACGACGAGGAGCAGCTCGCCGAGCTCGGCTGCGGCGGCATCCTCGCCGTCGGCATGGGCTCGGCAGCCAAGCCGCGCCTGGTCGAGCTCACCTACTCCCCCGACGACGCGCGCGGCCACATCGCGCTGGTCGGAAAGGGCATCACCTTCGACTCCGGCGGCCTCACGATCAAGCCGGGCAGCTCGATGTCCACGATGAAGTCGGACATGGCCGGTGCGGCCGCGGTGGCCCAGGCGACCTTCGCGATCGCCCGCCTCGGGCTGCCGGTGAAGGTCTCCGCGTTCGTGCCGATGGCGGAGAACATGGTCTCCGGCTCGTCCTACCGGCCCGGCGACGTGGTCACCCACTACGGCGGTACGACCGTCGAGGTCTCCAACATGGACGCCGAGGGACGGATGGTCCTCGCCGACGCCCTGGTGCGGGCGTCCGAGGTCTCGCCGGACCTGATCATCGACGTCGCCACGCTCACCGGTCACATGGTGATGGCGCTGGGTGACAGGGTCAGCGGCGTACTCGGCTCGGAGGACGTCGTGGACCGCGTCCTGGCCGCTGCCGACGTCGCCGGCGAGCAGATGTGGCCGATGCCGATCCCGGAATGGATGGACGAGCGAATCCGTTCCTCCAAGGTGGCCGACCTCAACCAGCACGACTGGATCCGCTGGGGCGGTGGGCTGTACGCCGCCGCCTTCCTGCGCGAGTTCACCGGCGGTCTCCCCTGGGCCCATCTCGACATCGCCGGACCCTCCTTCAACAGTGGGGGCGCCTCTGGCCATCTCACTCCCGGAGGCACGGGTGTGGCGGTGGCAACACTGGTGGACTACGTACGCGAGATGGCTACCGATCAGTAGTGGTCCGGTTGACACAGCGCTGCGGGGGTAGTGACAAGATGGGCTCCGTGATCGACGCCCTTGGCCGCACATCTGGCGGCATCATGAGTGCGTCGGGCAGGTGTCGGCCCAGACCGACGCGACTCTCTCCTCGCCTCGCCCTCGGGCTCGGTCGTGGTGACGCGCGTGTCCGGACATACAAGTAGAGCAACGAACAGACGTAGAACGAAGGAATCCATGGCCACCGAAGTAACTCTCCCGGCACTCGGCGAGTCCGTCACCGAGGGCACCGTCACCCGCTGGCTCAAGCAGGTCGGCGACACGGTTGCGGTCGATGAGGCCTTGCTGGAGGTCTCCACCGACAAGGTCGACACCGAGATCCCCTCGCCGGTCGCCGGCACCGTGCTCGAGATCAAGGCGTCCGAGGACGACACCGTCGAGGTCGGTGGCCTGCTCGCCGTCATCGGCGCTGCCGACGAGGCCGGCGCCGCTCCCGCGGAGCCCGCCGCGCCCGCGGCCGAGCCCGCCGAGGCTGCCGCTCCCGCCCCGGCCGCCGAGCCCGAGGCTCCGGCTGCCCCGGCCGAGCCCGAGGCTCCCGCCGAGCCCGCCGCGCCTGCCGCTCCGGCGCCCGCCGCCGGCGGCAACGCCACCGAGGTCGCCCTCCCCGCGCTGGGTGAGTCGGTCACCGAGGGCACTGTCACCCGCTGGCTCAAGCAGGTCGGCGACACGGTCGCCGTGGACGACGCGCTGCTCGAGGTCTCCACCGACAAGGTCGACACCGAGATCCCTTCGCCGGTCGCCGGCACCCTGCTCGAGATCAAGGTCGCCGAGGACGAGACCGTCGAGGTCGGCGCCGTGCTCGCGCTCGTCGGTGACGCCGGCGCCGCTCCGGCTGCCGAGCCTGCACCTGCCGCCCCGGCCCCGGAGCCCACTCCCGAGCCCGAGCCCCAGCCCGAGCCGACTCCTGCCCCCGAGCCCGAGCCCGCTCCGGCCGCCGCCGCACCTGCTCCGGCGCCTGCCGCCCCGGCTCCGGCCCCGGCCGCGCCTGCCCCCGCTGCTCCGGCTCCTGCGGCCCCGGCTCACGCCGCGCCGTCCACCGATGGCTCCCCGGCGATCCAGCCCGGCGGCTACGTCACCCCGCTCGTACGCAAGCTCGCGGCCCAGCACAACGTCGACCTCGAGACCGTCCAGGGTTCGGGCGTCGGTGGCCGCATCCGCAAGGAGGACATCCTCCAGGCGGCCGCCGCCAAGTCGGCTCCGGCCGCTGCCCCGGCAGCTGCGGCTCCGGCGGCCTCGGCCGCTCCGGCCGCTTCCTCCGCCGTTCCCGCGGCCCCGTCGCCGCTGCGTGGCACCACCGAGAAGATCTCGCGTCTGCGCAAGGTGATCGCCGAGCGGATGACCGAGTCGCTGCACACCGCGGCGCAGCTGACCCAGGTCATGGAGGTCGATGTCACCAACATCGCCCGCCTCCGTGAGGCCAACAAGGCCGGGTTCCTGCAGCGCGAGGGCGTCAAGCTGACCTACCTGCCGTTCTTCGCCAAGGCCGCGATCGACGCGCTCAAGGTGCACCCGAAGCTCAACGCCGGGATCGACATCGAGGCCGGCACGGTCACCTACTACGACCGCGAGAACATCGCCTTCGCCGTCGACACCCCGAAGGGTCTGCTGACCCCCGTCGTCAAGGACGCGGGCGACCTCTCGATCGCCGGCATCGCGAAGAAGATCGCCGACGTGGCCGACCGCACGCGCAACAACAAGATCACCCCGGACGAGCTCTCCGGCGGCACCTTCACGATCACCAACCTGGGTTCGTTCGGTGCGCTCTTCGACACCCCGATCATCAACCAGCCGCAGGTCGCCATCCTCGGCCCGGGTGCGGTCGTGAAGCGCCCGGTCGTCATCGACGACCCGGACCTCGGCGAGACGATCGCGGTGCGCTACATGGTCAACGTCGCGCTGACCTACGACCACCGCCTGGTCGACGGCGCCGACGCCGGCCGCTTCCTCCAGGACGTCAAGAAGCGCCTCGAGGCAGCTCAGTTCGAGCTCTGAGCCGGTAAGCAACGAGCGGCGCGGTCCCCACGGGGGCCGCGCCGCTCGTCATCTCACCTGGTGACGGCTACATGTCCACGTCGGACATGTCGGTGATCTTGCCGCTCGGCTTCTCGATGGTCACTGGCTCGCCGTGAGCGGACAGGTCGAAGACGATGTTCCCGGAGTCGCCGCCGTCCATGCTCAGGCGTACCAGCCGACCCTCGGAGTCGACGTTGACATCGACGGTCGAGCCCTCCGCACCGAAGTCCGACTCGCCCGCATCGAACGTGTAGTGGGCGGTGTCGACGCTGTCGATCGTCTCCTGCCCGACGTACGTCGTGGTGTCCGCAGAGATCGCGTGGGTGACAGAATCCAGGAAGAGGTTGGGCGCCGGCATCATCGCGGACATCACGGTGGCGAACCCGCCCATCACCCATTCGCCATCCATGCTGGCGTACGCGGTGTCGTCGAGAGTGACGAACTCGACCGTGCTCGGTCCGTCGTCACCGCTGATCTCGCCCTTCACGTGGAAGGCCATCGGGTCCTGCTGATAGTCGCCTTCGCCGGTTCCGGCGATCTCCTCGCCTTCCTCGACGGCGTTGATCTCCATGTCGACGTGGACCGTCGACATGGACTCGGCGGCCGCTTTCACGACCTTCATGGCCTCGGACGCCGACAGCGTGGTGCCGGGCTCGATCGAAGGTGCGGCGTCGGCCGCGGAAGCCGTGTCTTTCGCGTCGCTGCCGGACTCACCGCACGCCGCAACGGTGCAGGTCGCGGCCAGAGCGAGGACGGCCGCCGCGAGGCGGCGACGGTTCTGGGTGGTACGCACGTCTGTGTGCCTTTCAAGACTGATCCGAAGACCGATCGCTCCCGAGCGCGGCCAGTCGAAACAGGCGCATTCTGCACACAGCCTCTTTACCCCCGCGGGGATATCGCCGAACCGTTATCCGGCCGAGCCGGCGTTTCACCGTTCCGGTCACTGCCCGGCTCGCTCGGCCCGGGGCGTACGATCTCGGTGTGACTGAGCTGCGCTTCGTTGAGGTCGGGACGATCGACTACCTGGACGCCTGGGAGCTGCAGAAGCAGGTCCACCAGCGCGTCGTCGACCGCGAAGAGCCCGACACGGTGCTGCTGCTCGAGCACCCGCCGACCTACACCGCCGGGAAGCGTACGAAGCCGGAGGACCGGCCCGCGGATCCCGGCGGCGCCCCGGTGATCGACGTCGACCGCGGCGGTGAGGTGACCTTCCACGGCCCCGGCCAGATCGTCGCCTACCCGATCGTGCGGCTGCCGGAGAAGGTCAAGGTCGTCGACTTCGTACGCCGCCTGGAGCAGGCGATGATCCGCACCTGCGCCGAGTTCGGCGTCACCGCCTACCGCGTCCCGGGCCGCAGCGGCGTGTGGCTGCCCGCGGGCGAGACCCCGGACGGCGTACGCCGCCTGGAGCGCAAGGTCGGGGCGATCGGGCTGCGGGTCAGCCAGCACGTGACCATGCATGGCATCGCGCTCAACTGCGACGTCGACCTGGGCTGGTACGAGCGGTTCGTGCCGTGCGGGATCTCCGACGCCGGGGTCACCACGCTCTCGATCGAGACCGGGCGACAGATCAGCAACGCCGAGGCGATGCCGGTGCTCCACGAGCAGGTAGCCGAGATGCTCTCCTGGCGCGACTACGAGCCGGGCCCGAGCCTGGACGCCAAGCCCGACCCGGCGAAGACCCCGCGGGTCCCGCTGCTCTCCCCCAGCCTGGGCTGAGCGGGCCGGCCGCGGTCGGTGTGACCGACCAGTAGCCGCCTGCCTTCGAGGTTCCACCACCACGCGGCGTACCCTTGTGGGGTGACTCAAGCTCCTGCCCCAGAAGGTCGCAAGCTCCTCCGTCTCGAGGTCCGCAACGCGCAGACTCCGATCGAACGCAAACCGGAGTGGATCAAGACCAAAGCGAAGATGGGGCCGGAATACAAGGAGCTCACCGCGCTGGTGAAGTCCGAGGGCCTGCACACGGTGTGCCAGGAGGCCGGCTGCCCCAACATCTTCGAGTGCTGGGAGGACCGCGAGGCCACCTTCCTCATCGGCGGCGACCAGTGCACCCGCCGCTGCGACTTCTGCCAGATCGACACCGGCAAGCCCACCGACCTCGACCGTGACGAGCCGCGCCGCGTGGCCGAGTCCGTGCAGACCATGGGCCTGAAGTACGCCACCATCACCGGCGTCGCCCGTGACGACCTGGCCGACGGCGGTGCCTGGCTCTACGCCGAGACGGTGAAGCAGATCCACGAGCTCAACCCCGAGACCGGCGTCGAGAACCTCATCCCCGACTTCAACGGCATCCCGGAGCTTCTCCAGGAGGTCTTCGAGTCCCGTCCCGAGGTCCTCGCGCACAACGTCGAGACCGTCCCGCGGATCTTCAAGCGGATCCGTCCGGCGTTCCGTTACGAGCGCAGCCTCGACGTGATCACCCAGGCCCGCGACTTCGGCCTGGTCACCAAGTCCAACCTGATCCTCGGCATGGGCGAGACCCGCGAAGAGGTCTCCGAGGCGCTGCGCGACCTGCACGCGGCCGGCTGCGAGCTGATCACGATCACGCAGTACCTGCGCCCGAGCGTGCGTCACCACCCCGTCGAGCGGTGGGTCAAGCCCGAGGAGTTCATCGAGCTCCAGGCCGAGGCCGAGGAGATCGGCTTCTCCGGCGTCATGTCCGGTCCGCTCGTTCGTTCGTCCTACCGCGCCGGTCGGCTGTACCGTCAGGCGATCGAGGCGCGCGACGCCTCCTCCGTGGCCTGAGTCCCTGCGTACGAGAACTGAAAGAGGAAGATGTCCCAGACCGACCCGAGCAGCATGAGTCGCCGCCAGCAGATGGTGGAGACCTACAAGCTCACCAAGCAGTCAGACCCCAAGATCGGCCTTCTCCTGGGTGCGATCTTCGTGGTCGTCGCCGCGGTCGCCGGCGTGATCTTCTGGTTCCTGCCCGGCGAGGGCATCTTCTCCTGGATCTTCACGATCGTCGGCGCTCTCCTGGCCGGCCTTCTCGCCGCGATGGTGGTCTTCTCGCGGCGCGCGCAGAAGGTGATGTACTCCCGGCTCGAGGGCCAGATCGGTGGCGGGTACGCCGCCCTGACCATGCTCCGTCGGGGCTGGACCGTCACCCAGGCCGTCGGCGTCGAGCCGCGCAGCCAGACGCTGGTCCACCGCGTGGTCGGCCCTCCGGGAGTCGTCCTCGTCGGCGAGGGCAACAGCCCGAGCAAGGTCCGCTCGCTGCTGGCCAGCACCAAGCGCACCCACGCCCGTGTCCTCTCCGACGTGCCGATCACGACCGTCGTCGCCGGCAACGGTGAGGACGAGGTGCCGCTGCCGCAGCTGACCAAGCACGTCACCAAGCTGGGCCGCAACGTCGCCGGCCCCGAGATCACCGACATCCTCAACCGCCTCAAGGCCGTCGACGCCACCCGTGGCGCCATGCCCATCCCGAAGGGCCCCGTCCCGACCTCGATGAAGGGCATGCGCGGCAACCTCCGCGGCCGCTGATCGTCACAGCCGGCGTGCCCGGATCGCGTAGAGAAGCGGGATCCGGGGCGCCTGGTCGGGCAGCCTGAACCAGCCGCCCTCGCCCGCCACCATGGACGGGAAACGGGGCCACGGGAGCCGCTCGTCTTCGCGTACGACCTCGATCCGCAGACCGGCGCCTGCGAGGGCGGTGACGACCTCGCCGACCCCGTGGCGCCATTCGTACGCCGTCGTGGCGCTGCTCAGCGCCGGGCCGTCGGTGTAGGTGTGGGTCGAGTCCTTGGCGATCGCGCCCCTGCCCGAGAGGTAGTCGTGGCGCAGCTCGAGGGAGTCTTCCCGCCCAGGCTCCGGCACCTCACCGAGAGCGTCGAGGAGCGGGTGGAACTCGGCCAGGTAGAGGAACCCGCCGGGCTTGAGCAGATCGTGGACGACCCGCGCCCACAGGTCGAGGTCGGGTAGGTAACAGACCGCGCCCTTGCCGGTGTAGACAACGTCGAACCGGCCGGCACCCAGGACCTCGACGGCGTCGTGCACGTCGGCCTCGTGGTAGTCGACGGCCAGCCCGCGCTCGGCGGCGATCCGGCGCGCCGCGACCACCGCCTCGGCCGAGATGTCCAGCCCGTACGTCACCGCACCCCGCTGCGCGAACGCCACCGTCTCGGTGCCGAGATGACACTGCAGATGCACGACCTCGCGGCCGGTCAGCTCACCGAGGTCGCTCCACTCGTAGTCGGCGAACCACGACTCGGCCGGCCGCGACCCGTCGATGCCGTAGAACGCGCTGGCGACGTGGATCGGCGTCCGGGCGTCCCAGTTGGCCCGGTTGGCCTCGATCTGCCGGGTGCTTTCGGGGTCGAGAGTCATGCGAACACAGTCCCACGAATACTGTGCCATGAAACGACAGAGGGCCGGTCCCCGTTCGGGGACCGGCCCTGCTGCGTACGAACTGGCTGTCAGCCGGCCATGCTCGGCATGTCGGTGACCTGGTCCGCCGGCGGCGCCTCGATGGTCACGTCCTCGCCGTGCTTGGACAGGAGCATCTCGACGGTGCCCATGTCGCCCATGCCGACCTCGGCCTTGCGGAGCAGGCCGTCGGCGTCGACCCAGATGTCCTGGTCGATCGTCTTGGGCATGCCCTTGGTGCTGTCGGCGCCGAGGCTCTCGGCGAGCCCTGCGGAGTCGACGGTGAAGCTGTAGTGCTTCGTGTCGGTGCCGTCGACCTTCTCCTCACCCTCGAACTTGGAGGACTTGATCGACTCCTCCATCCCGTCGAAGAAGGCGAGCGGGTTGCTCATCGACTCCAGGCTGGTCCCGCCCATCTTGGCGAGATCATCGGCGCTCGCGGTCATCCACGAGTCGCCCATCATGCCCTTGATGTAGATCTTCTCGTCGACAAGGATCGTCTCCAGATCCATGTTCATGGAGCCACCACTCATCTTCATGGTGGAGTGCTGCGCGGGCGGCTCCTTCTGGATGTCGCCCTCGCCGGTCATCGACACCGACTGGCCCGAGGCCTTCGCGTCCATCTTCGTGGTGAAGTGGGCGGTGTCGATGTCGGTCGCCTTCTTCATCACCTCGGTCATTTCCTCGGCCGAGACCGAGTCACCCTCGCTGGCGCCACCGGCCCCACCACCGCCACCGCAGGCCACCAGGCCTGAGAGCGATACGGCCAGCACGCTCGCCACAGCAGCGCGGCGCCAGAGGCCACGTGGCCCGAGAGTACGGTTGAGCGTCATTGAGCTTCCCTTCGTGTTTGCCGCTGCTTGCGGCTGACCGGTCAAACCTACCCCCGGAAGCCTGTTAACCAACCCGGCGAAACACGTGTCGATAGGTCTGAAGCGTGACGGTTGCCGTACCTGCCGCCAGATCGTGGAGGCCTCGCCGGTCAGGACGGAAGACCAGCGGCGGTACGACGAGGACGACCAGGATCTGACGGGCGATGCTCCGCAGCGGATCGAGCGGGCGCACGTCCGGCTCGCCGGCCGTCACCCGCACCGTACGCAGCCGGGTGACGAGCTTGCCGAAGGAGCCGCCGCCGAGCGTGGTGAAGACCGCCGTCTGCACGATGAAGACGACCAGGATCCACAGGTTGTCGCTCGGCCGCGGGTCGACACCGGCGAGCAGCGACCCGAACGGCAGCGCCCGTACGCCCAGAAAGACAGACGCGACCAGCGACGACGCGAGCCAGTCGATGAAGAGTGCCAGGACGCGCCTGCCCCAGCTCGCAGTGTCATAAGGCAGAGTGGGCGTCGCAGGAGTGGCGGAACTGGTCACGTCGTAAGGGTAGGCGGCAACGTCTTGAGGGGTGAGATCCGGGATGGTTGCCGATCAAATCACACAACCTGTTACACGCCCGAAACATTTGCGACACTCCTGTGCAACCGTCCCTTCGTAATTTGCGTGGCACGGTCGGATCCATGAGGGTCCGGCCTCGATCGCGAGAGACCTATCTGGCTCTGCCCGACCGGGTGAGCCAAGGAGGATTGATGTTCAGCACTGACGACGAACTCTTGAAGTTCATCTCTGACGAGGGGGTCGAGTTCGTCGACATCCGTTTCGTCGACCTGCCTGGCGTCCAGCAGCACTTCACGGTGCCCGTGTCGTCGTTCAACCTGGAGCCGATGGCCTTCGACGGTTCGTCGATCCGTGGTTTCCAGACGATCAACGAGTCCGACATGGCGCTCTACCCGGACGTCACGACTGCGTACATCGACCCGTTCCGCGCCGCGAAGACCCTCGCGCTGATGTACTTCGTGCACGACCCGATCACCGGAGAGGCCTACTCCCGCGACCCGCGCAACATCGCGCGCAAGGCCCTGGCGTACCTCGCCTCGACCGGCATCGGTGACACCGCCTTCTTCGCCCCCGAGGCGGAGTTCTTCATCTTCGACAAGGTCGCCTACAACACCTCCGAGGGCGAGTCGTTCTACAAGATCGACTCCGTCGAGGCCTGGTGGAACTCGGGCGCCGACACGAACCCCGACGGCTCGAACAACCTGGGCTACAAGACGCGCTACAAGGGCGGCTACTTCCCGGTCTCCCCCACCGACCACTTCGCCGACCTGCGCGACACGATGGTCAAGAACCTCGAGGCCTCCGGCCTGCTCGTCGAGCGCGCCCACCACGAGGTCGGCACCGCCGGCCAGGCCGAGATCAACTACAAGTTCGACACGCTGCTCAAGGCTGCCGACGATGTCATGAAGTTCAAGTACATCGTCAAGAACACCGCCTGGGAGGCCGGCAAGACGGTCACCTTCATGCCGAAGCCCGTCTTCGGTGACAACGGTTCGGGCATGCACGTCCACCAGTCGATCTGGAACGCCGGCGAGCCGCTGTTCTACGACGAGACCGGCTACGGCGGCCTCTCCGACATGGCCCGCTGGTACATCGGCGGCATCCTGAAGCACGCCCCGTCGGTGCTCGCGTTCACCAACCCGACGGTGAACTCCTTCCACCGTCTGGTGCCGGGCTTCGAGGCTCCGATCTCGCTGGTCTACTCCTCGCGTAACCGCTCCGCCGCGGTCCGCATCCCGATCACCGGCACCAACCCGAAGGCCAAGCGCGTCGAGACCCGGTTCCCGGACCCGTCCTCGAACCCGTACCTCGCCTTCTCGGCCCTGCTCCTCGCCGGCATCGACGGTATCCAGAACAAGATCGAGCCCCCCGCTCCGATCGACAAGGACATCTACGAGCTTCCGCCGGACGAGATGGCCGAGATCAACCAGGTGCCGACCTCCCTCGGTGCCGTCCTGTCGGCTCTGGAGAACGACCACGACTTCCTCACCGTGGGCGACGTCTTCACCCCCGACCTGATCGAGACCTGGATCGACTACAAGACCAACGACGAGATCCTCCCGATCCAGCTCCGCCCGCACCCGCACGAGTTCGAGCTCTACTACGACATCTGAGCCGGCGCTTCCAGCGTCTGTCAGCGTCTGCTGAAAGCGGTGGCTGACCTGAGAGAACGTCTTTCGACGTCCTTTCAGAGTCAGCCACCGCTTTCGTTGTCCTGTGGGTCTGGACCGCCCGGCCGCACCACCCGCGTCCGCGTCATCTGGTCAACAACCGGGCAACAGCGCCGCCTGGAGCGCGGATGTCGCGTAACCTCGCCCGGTGCCAATCTTCGCGAACCTGGCCGGCGCATCTCGGGCACGCCGCTCCACCCTCGTCCTCGTTCTCCCCGTCGTCGCCGCTGTTGCGCTGGCGGCGGCCGCCGTGGTGGTGGTCAGCCCCGGCAACGCCGCCACCGCCACGACGATCAAGCGCTGGGAGACCCGGCTGGCCGGCCTCGGCTGCAACGTCGGCCCCGTCGACGGCCGCGTCGACGCCCACACCCGCACGGCCGTCGTACGCTTCCAGACCCGCCACCGCCTGAGCCCGAGCGGTCAGTTCACGACCACCACGCGGACACGGCTGATGGCGGCGACGGCGAAACGGTGCGACGTACGGCCGGTGCCGGCGAGCACCGGGATCGGACGCCGCATCGTGATCAGCCAGCGACAGGACTGGGTCTGGCTGGTGCGCGCCGACGGGTCCATCCGCGCGCAGGGCGGGATGATCGACGCGGAATGGCTGGACAAGCAGTGGTACACCACCGGCTCCTACTGCGGCCGACCGGCGCGCGGCAACCCACGTACGAACTACAGCGGCACGCAGTGGCTCTACCACTTCGTCCGGTTCGCGCCCTGCGGTGTCGCCTTCCACCGGGTGCCGGTGAGCATGCGGACGGGTCGTCAGATCCACCCGAACTGGTATCTCGGCACCGACGAGAAGACCTCCGACGGCTGCATCCGCCTCAGCGCCACGATGGCGGCTGAGGTCTGGGACTTCACCAAGGTCAAGACCCGCGTACGCGTGGTGTGAGCTCGACTGATGCTCCGACCGGGAACCTGTCCCGCGCCGCACCGGCTCAGGGTGCAACACATGTTCTCGTTGGCGCGTCATGAAGACACATATCGCCCGGACTCGGAGGGTTCACATGAAGAAGCTCCTCGTCTTCCTTCTCATCGGCGCGCTCGCACCCGTGGTGGGGCCGGTCCTCAGCGCCCAGGCGCTGCCGCCCGACCTCGTCTGCGACGGCAGCTAC
>NZ_JBEZZS010000044.1:0-42907 GCF_040639295.1 Nocardioides sp. NPDC023903
GGCTGGACGATCTCGCCGTAGGAGTGCAGGCGGGACTTGGCGTAGAGCGAGAACATGTGGCCGCCGACGATGGTCGGACTCGGCGGAGTTTTCGGTCAGGATGAGCCGACTCGGCCTGCTTTTGGCTGGCGTTGGAATAGGGGGCGTAGGGTCTTCGTTGTGGACAGTGAACGAAGTTGAGTTGATTCGACTCAACTTGTTTGCAACACTCGGCGGCGGCAGCCGCTGGGGCGGCGCAGACCACCCAGTCTTCCGGGGCTCCCCGGATTTCCACATACACACAGCTTCAACAAGCGGAGGTAGCAAAGATGGCACGTGCCGTCGGTATCGACCTCGGGACCACCAACTCGGTCGTCTCGGTTCTGGAGGGTGGCGAGGCCACCGTCATCGCGAATGCCGAAGGCGCCCGTACGACGCCTTCCGTGGTCGCGTTCAGCAAGTCGGGTGAGGTGCTGGTCGGCGAGGTCGCCAAGCGCCAGGCCGTCACCAACGTCGACCGCACCATCCGGTCGGTCAAGCGTCACATGGGCACCGACTGGAAGGTGAACATCGACGACAAGGACTTCACGCCGCAGCAGATCAGCGCGTTCGTCCTGCAGAAGCTCAAGCGCGACGCCGAGGCCTACCTCGGTGAGCCGGTGACCGACGCGGTCATCACCGTCCCGGCCTACTTCTCCGACGCGCAGCGCCAGGCCACCAAGGAGGCCGGTGAGATCGCGGGCCTCAACGTCTCCCGCATCGTCAACGAGCCGACCGCCGCCGCGCTGGCCTACGGCCTCGACAAGGGCGACGACCAGACCATCCTCGTCTTCGACCTCGGTGGCGGCACGTTCGACGTGTCCCTGCTCGAGATCGGTGAGGGTGTCGTCGAGGTCAAGGCGACCTCCGGTGACAACCACCTCGGTGGTGACGACTGGGACAACGCGATCGTCAAGTGGATGGTCGAGAAGTTCAAGGCCGCCAACGGCGTCGACCTGGCCGCCGACAAGATCGCCGCGCAGCGCCTCCAGGAGGCCGCCGAGAAGGCGAAGATCGAGCTCTCCTCGTCGCAGAACACGAGCATCCACCTGCCCTACATCACCCACGGTGAGTCCGGCCCCCTCCACTTCGAGGAGACCCTGACCCGGGCGGAGTTCCAGAAGATCACCGCTGACCTGCTCGACCGCACCAAGAAGCCGTTCGAGTCCGTCCTCAAGGACGGCGGCGTCGCTCTCAAGGACATCGACCACGTCGTCCTGGTCGGCGGCTCGACCCGGATGCCGGCCGTGACCGACCTGGTCAAGAGCCTGCTCGGCGGCAAGGAGCCCAACAAGGGCGTCAACCCCGACGAGGTCGTCGCCGTCGGTGCCGCGCTGCAGGCCGGCGTGCTGAAGGGCGAGGTCAAGGACGTACTGCTCCTCGACGTCACCCCGCTGAGCCTCGGTATCGAGACCAAGGGCGGTGTCTTCACCACCCTGATCGAGCGCAACACCACCATCCCGACCAAGCGCTCCGAGATCTTCACCACGGCTGACGACAACCAGCCGAGCGTCGAGATCAAGGTCGCCCAGGGCGAGCGCCCGATGTGGTCGGAGAACCAGCCGCTGGGCAACTTCGAGCTCACCGGCCTCCCGCCGGCGCCGCGTGGCGTGCCGAAGATCGAGGTCACCTTCGACATCGACGCCAACGGCATCGTGCACGTCTCCGCCAAGGACCAGGCCTCGGGCCGCGAGCAGTCCATGACGATCTCCGGCGGCTCCGCGCTGTCGAAGGACGACATCGACCGCATGGTCAAGGAGGCTGAGCAGTACGCCGAGGAGGACGCCAAGCGTCGCGAGTCCATCGAGATCCGCAACCAGGGTGACAGCCTCGTCTACACCACCGAGAAGTTCATCACCGACTCCGGCGACAAGGTCCCGGACGACGTGAAGACCGAGGTGCAGGCCGACCTGGACGCCCTGAAGAAGGTCCTCGAGGACACCGAGGCCGACAAGGACGCCATCCAGGCCGCGATCACCAAGCTCGGTGAGTCGTCGCAGAAGATGGGTGCGGCCATGTACGCCGCGGCCGAGGCCGAGCAGTCCGCTGCCGGCGGTGCCACCGGTGCGACCGGTGAGGCCGACGACGACGTCGTCGACGCCGAGATCGTCGACGAGCCTGTCGAGGGCGAAGAGGGCGACAAGAAGTGACGAAGCGCCGCCCCGGCGGGGCGGACGAGGCCGTCGAGGAGACGACCTCCGAGGCCCCGCAGCCCGAGACCGACGACATCGAGGAGTCGACCGAGGACGCCGAGGTGGACGCTCCTGAGGGCGACGCCTCGGACTCGGACGACGCCGCCGAGGAGGAGGCCTCTGTCGAGGAGGCCGAGGACGAGGCGGACGAGGAGGCCGTCGAGGAGGACGTGGTGATCGAGGACGACAGCGAGCTGGACTTCATGGGCGATGCCGCCGATGAGGTCGACAAGCGGGTCGCCGAGCTGACCACCGACCTGCAGCGTCTCCAGGCCGAGTACGTCAACTACAAGAAGCGGGTCGACCGTGACCGCGAGCTGGTCTCGCAGAACGCGACCTACAAGGTGCTCACTCCGATCGTGGACGTGCTCGACACCATCGACCGTGCCCGCGAGCACGGCGAGGTCGAAGGCGGCTTCAAAGCCGTCGCCGACCAGCTCGAGAAGATCGTGACCAACCTGGGCCTGAAGAAGTTCGGTGAACCGGGCGACGTCTTCGATCCCAACCGTCACGAGGCGCTCAGCCACATGGGCACCGACCCGGAGGTCGAGGAGACCTCGGTCAAGCTGGTCGCCAAGGCCGGCTACATGATCGGCGACCGGGTGGTCAGGGCCGCTCAGGTCCTGGTCGTAGACCCGGAGTGACCCGGAGTGACAACGATGGGTGGTCGAGGCTGTCGAGACATCGACAGCCTCGGCCACCGAGAAGAAGGGAGGAGGGGCTAGGTGGCTGAGAACGACGGGATCCGGCCGGACTGGATCAACAAGGACTACTACGCCGAGCTGGGTGTCACGAAGGACGCCTCGGGCGACGACATCAAGAAGGCCTATCGCAAGCTCGCGCGGGCCAACCACCCCGACTCCAACCCGGGCGACGAAGCCAAGCACGAGAAGTTCAAGAAGGTCGCCGAGGCCTACGACGTCATCGGCGACACCGAGAAGCGCAAGAAGTACGATGAGGTACGCACCCTCGGTGCCTCCGGCGGCTTCCCGGGCGGCTTCGGCGGCACGGGTGCCGGCCGGGGCTACAACTTCGACGACCTCTTCGGCGCCGGTGGCGCCCAGGGTGGTGGCCTCGGTGACATGTTCGGCGACCTCTTCGGCGGTGCCGGTGGCGCCGGCGGAGGCTTCGGCGGGCGGCGTACGACCCCGAAGGCTCGGCCGATCAAGGGCGCCGACGTCGAGACGAGCGCCACGATCGGGTTCACGGACGCACTCGAGGGTGTGACCATCTCGCTGCGACTGACCTCGGACGCCGCCTGTCCAGACTGCAACGGCACCGGCGGCAAGCCCGGCACCAGGCCGCGGGTCTGCCCGGAGTGCGAGGGCGCCGGCTACGTGGTCAACTCCGTCGGCGGCGCGTTCTCGATGAACGAGACCTGCCCGCGCTGCGGTGGCCGCCAGCTGATCTACGACGAGGCCTGCCCGACCTGCCACGGCTCCGGCCGCGGCACCTCCGCGCGCACCATCCAGGCGCGCATCCCGGCAGGCGTCAAGGACCGTCAGCGGATCCGGCTCAAGGGCAAGGGCGCCGCCGGTGAGAACGGCGGCCCGGCAGGTGACCTCTACGTCACCGTGCACGTCACGCCCCACCGCGTCTTCGGCCGCAAGGACGACAACCTCACCATCGACGTACCGGTCGGGTTCGACGAGCTCGCTCTCGGTGCCGAGGCCAAGCTGCCGACGCTGTCCGGCTCGCCGGTGACGCTGCGAATCCCCGCGGGGACCCCCAACGGACGTACGTTCCGGGTCCGCGGCAAGGGGTTCCGGCGCTCGGACGGCACCGTGGGTGACCTGCTCGCGACAGTCGAGGTGCAGATCCCGGCCGTGCTCGACGCTGACGCCAAGGCCGCCGTCGAGGCCTATCGGGCCGCGATGGCCGGCAAGCCCCTGCGTACGTCTCTTCTCGAGGAGTCATGATGAACGAGGGATTCGGCAGCCCGGCTCCGGATGCCGCGGTCTACGTGATCAGCGTCGCCGCGGAGCTGACCGGGTTACACCCGCAGACGCTGCGTACCTATGAGCGGATGGGCCTGATCACCCCCGGTCGCACCGGGGGTGGCGGGCGCCGCTACTCCTTCCACGACATCGAGCTGCTGCGTTCGATCGCGGACCTGACCGCGTCCGGCATCGGCATCGAGGGAGTGCGTCGCATCCTGGCTCTCGAGCAGCACGTCGACGCCCTGCGCCGGCGCAACGAGGAGCTGCTGCACGAGCTGGCCGCGACCCGCGAGGCGCTCGCCCAGGCGAGGGCCGCAGCCCCCGAACCGAAGGGCCCGGCCAGCAGGCTTCCCGCGGTTCGCGAGGCGCCGCCCGGACAGGCGATCGTGGTCTGGCGGAGGCAGCAGCGCGGCTAACACGTCCCCTACTGATCGCTTGACAGATTTGTTGGCGAGTTGTGGATTTCGGGTAAAACCGATGTTGGTTCGAAACCCGCATACTGATGAGTAAGCCGCGGGTGTCGGACCAACCCCCATATGGTCGGGGCACACGCGGCGGACCCGGTGGAGCCGACCCGAGACGGACCCGCCGGGTCCTTCCAATTTTCAAGCGAGCTCCGCGGCCGGGGCCTTCAGTTCGGGAATCTCCCGGCCTGCGCCGCCGCCTTGCAGGACTGGTTGCCGGGAAGCACCTCGATCTCCAGGTTCGGCAGGGTGACCTCGCCCTCGATCTGGGCCTGCCAGACGTCGCCGTAGACGGAGTTGAGGTCGGCGACGGTCGCGTCGATGCCGGTGAAGCCCTGGCCGTTGTTGTGGCCGCCGTTGCCGCTGGCCTGGTACCAGCTCGAGTCGAACGCCTGGGGCAGGCCCATCGGGTTGGCGGCGTACGGCGCGCTTCCCGGGTTGGTGGTGAGGTCGGTGGAGGCGAGCCCGATCTGGGCGACTCCCTGGAGGTTGATCCCCGGGGCGGCCGCGGCACGGAGCTGGGTGATGTCGAAGACGGCCATCTGGGCGTTGATCTCGTTGGTCGCCGGGTCGTCGTCCCCGGAGGTGAGCCGGATCGTGTAGCTGCCGAGCATCCCGACCTCCTCCACACGGGAGAGGCAGAAGCCGTTCATCGTCGCGCTCGCGAAGCCGGCACGCAGCACCGGCGTCCAGTCGCCACCGCTGCTGGCGGCCGCCTGGGTCTGCACGAGCGAGGTGCCGAAGGCCGCGTCGGCGGCGTGGATGTTGGTCGAGGAGAAGGTCGAGCTGCCGTTGTTGGTCGTCAGCGTGGGACTGAAGACCGCGGACGCCGAGGAGCCCATCGTCGCGACCATCCCCGCGAGCAGGCCGAAGCCGACCGTCGTCGCCGCGGCCATGCGGCGCCATCGTGTCCCGTACGTGCTCATCCCGCCGTCACCGTGATCGTCGTGTTGGGCAGCTGGATCGAGTTGAGCGGGTTCGTGGTGCCGCCCGGGGGATAGACGTACGGGTCGTTGCCCGCATTGTTGTCGTGGGTGAACAGGTAGTAGAACTCCAGGTTCGCAGCCAGGATGTTGTAGTCACCGCCGGCCGCCAGGCCACTGAGGATCGCGGTGACCAGGTCGTTCCAGCCACCGGTGCCGTCGCCGGCGAGCGTACGGATCTTCAGTCGGCACGAGTCGCCGTTCCAGCCGGCGGTGCAGATGGTGTTCTTCTGCGAGGTCGTGGTCAGACCGGCCGCGATGATCAGGAGGCCGGCCAGGTTGGTGACCGTTCTCCACGGGATCGCCACCCAGGAGTCGCCGGTGGTGAGCAGGTTCGTCTTCACGCCCGGCCCGCCGACGGTGAACGGACCGTCCGGGGCGATGCGGAGGGTGTGTGCCACCTTCGCGCTGGGCGCGGGTGCCGTCGTCGATCTCGCGGAGAGCACCGGAGCGCCGAACGAGGCGACGTTGTTGCGGAAGACGAGGTCGCTGAAGGCGATCTGGAACAGGCACATGCTGCCGGTGGCGGCGTAGTAGTAGGTGAACCCCTTGTTGCTGTCGCAGTTGCCGTCGCTGCTGTTGGTGTAGATGCCGCGCACGTCGGCGGCCACGTTGGTGGTGCCGCTTCCGTTCGGCTCGCCCGCGGTCAGGACCCACCGCGTCCCGGACAGGCAGGGGAACATCCGGGTCCCGAAGAGGCGGCTCTGGAAGGTGCCGTTGTCGCCACTGTTCTTGAGCGGTACGACCTGCCGTCGTTGCTGCGGGTTGCTGCTGCCCGGCTGGTCGCACTGGAACGGCTGATAGCTGTTGTTCTGGCTGTTCGCCTCGGCCCGGTCATCGGGTGAGGGCCACAGGGCCGAGGACATGATGAGGAGCGCGATCGCGGTGACGACGACGAGGCGTTGCTTGCCGACGGTGAGCTGGTGGGACACGGCGGTCAGCCGCCGGAGGTGGCACGCTTGGGCGGCCGCGGCTTCTTCTCGCCCCAGGACCAGACCATCGCGCCGCCGATGATGCCGAGGACGGAGCCGAGGACGAAGCCGCCCAGGTTGGCCGTGGGAAAGGCGCCGAGCGCGATCAGGAACGCGACGATCCCCGAGAGCGACTTGTAGTGCGGTGCCAGCCAGGTGACCAGGCCGAACATGATCAGCGCGCCGCCCATGACGTAGCCGGCGGAGTACGACCAGCCGCCGGTCAGCGCGATGCCGATGTCGAACGACATCCAGTAGATGATCCAGGCGCCGGCCACGATCAGCCACAACGCACCCCAGAAGGGTCGCGTACGCCGCCACGCGCGGAACCACGCGCGGACCGCTGCCAGGAACGCGCCGAGCCGGTTGCGGCGTACGTTCTCCGGTCCGGAGTCGGTGTAGAAGCCGAGGTCGTCTGTCAGCGACCGGGTGTTGGAATCGGTCATGAGCAGTCGGCCTGCGTCCTGGCTCCGGGGACGACCTTGATGTTCAGCTCGGGCAGGGTGATGTTGCCCTTGAGGTTGAGTCCGTAGCTGTTCCCGTTGAGGCCGGCGACGTTGAGCTGGCGGGCGTAGAGACCGAAGGCGCCAGCCTTGGGGAGCTGGTTGGAGTTGCCCTCGAAGGTGAGGCCGGCGGAGTCGCCGACGGTCTCGGCCGACTGGCCGAGGTTCATGCCGGAGATCTTGTTCCCGTAGCCGCTGAGCGCGTCGGCGTTGATGAACAGGTTGGTCGCCGAGATCGCGTTGCCGAGGCTGCCGTCGGTCAGCTTGCCCGTGCTCGGGTCGGTGGTGGTGCCGGTCGGGATCGTGCTGCCGCTGTAGCTGTCCGGGATGTCGTCGCCGGCGGTGATCATCAGCGAGTAGCTCCCGACCAGCGGGATGTTCTCGGTGGCGATCCCGCACAGTCCGGCGAGCTTGGCCTGGTGGATGCCGAGCTCGGTGACGCCGCACTGGGTCTGTACGTCAGCGACACCGGGGTCGCAGTCGGTGGCACCCTGGCGGCTGGTCGGGGCGAGATAGCCCGCGGCGTGCTCTGCGTCGAGGTAGTTGGAGTAGAGCTTGAACTTGGCGTTCCCAGTGGTGAAGTTGACCGCCAGGGCGTTCTGCGAGACCGCGCCGAACATGGCGACGAGCGCGGCGCTCCCGACGATCATCAGCGGCAGCGAGCGCTTGCGGCTGCCGCGGCGTACGGACTCCGCGTCGGTCTTCATCTGCGCCGACTGCTCCGCGGCACGGTCGACGGCGGCGTACGCGGCTCGGTAGATGCGGCCGGTGAGCCGGCCCCACAGGCCGAGCACGCCGGACTCTTCGCCCCAGGGTTCAGGCCGCTCGAAGCGGCGGGCGCGTGGGCTCATGCGGTCGCTCCGCTCCGGGCCGGCTTGCCGGCCGCCTTGCGGGCGCGCTTGCGGGCGTCCTTCTCGGCCATCTTGGTCAGCTGCTCCTCGGAGTAGGGGGTCCAGGCGACGATCAGGGCGCCACCGGTGATGCCGGCGACGGTGCCGATGATCAGCCCGCCGAGGTTGGCCAGCGGGAGCGCCGCGATCGCGAGCGCGACCGAGACGATCCCCGGAAAGGTCCGCTGCGCCGGCATGAACATCGCGATCAGCGCCGCGGCGGCCATGGTGAAGGAGATCAGCACCGGGGGCAGGGTCCTGTCGCCGAAGGCGGCGAAGATCGTGAAGTCGAGCTGCTTGGAGAGCATCGAGGATCCGATCATCCACGACGACCACAGCAGGATCAGGCTTCCCCAGAAGGGGCGGGTGCGGCGGAAGCCCTTGAAGCCACGCGGAGTGGGGGCGGCGGCTGGGGTGCTCACGGTGGGTGCTTCGGGATCGATGGGCGTCTTGTCAGGCATGAGGTTCTCCGGCGGGGCTGGGGCAGAGGTGTTGGCGGGCGCTCCGGAACGCCCGCCAACTACTGCGGGCTGATGAGTTGGGGTGCTACGGGTTGAGCGTGATCGACAGGTTGTCGAGGCTCAGCGAGCTGAGCTGCACTGCGTACGCCTTCGCCGAAAGGTTGTTCAGCACCTGCTGCCCGCTCTGGCCGGCGGTCTGCGCCGCCTGGAGCGCGAAGCCGTCCGCCACATAGCCGGGGCCGCCCGGGTCGAACCCGGCGTCGGCCTGCGACTGACCCAGG
This sequence comes from Nocardioides sp. NPDC023903, assembly GCF_040639295.1. Taxonomy (NCBI): domain Bacteria; kingdom Bacillati; phylum Actinomycetota; class Actinomycetes; order Propionibacteriales; family Nocardioidaceae; genus Nocardioides; species Nocardioides sp. NPDC023903. The sequence continues at coordinate 8,704 of NZ_JBEZZS010000044.1, forward strand.
GTCACGTTGGCCATGGTGGCGCCGCTCGGCGTGTTGAGCGAGGCAGCGTTGAGTGCCACGTCGCCCAGGTTGATCGCCGAGTCGGTCGAGGTGATCCCCAGGTTGAGGCTCAGGCCCGGGAGCACCTCGACCTCGGGTGTCACGACGTTGAGCCCGTTGGCGACGGAGCCCTCGGTCTGGGCGTAGATCGTGCCCTGGTTGTTGCCGGCAGAGCCGATCTCAGTGGCGCCGGTGCGCATCTTCAGCGCGTCGGCGGTGAGGCTCGTGCTCATGTCGAAACCGCCGGTGGACGAGATGACCGCTCCGACCATGCCGGACAGCATCGCGTACCCCATACCGGCGGAGACGACCGCCGCCGGCAACGTCACGGCCGCGAAGCGGCCGAGACTGGTATGCCCCATCTTGTTCATATGTCTCCCTCGTTGAACCCGTCCCTCACGGGCTGATGAACCCGAGAAACTGCGCCGCCCACGGTCCCTAATACCCTGGGTGGCATCACAGACTGTGACGGTCGCCACGTGCTACGGTCAAGCAAATCTGGACATTTGATCCATAAATGTCTACCTAGTGAGGCGATCCTTGCGTGGGTTTGTCCTTGCTGTTGTCGACCTGCCCGAAAGAGAGTCTGGTTGTGTTCGGAAGACCTCGGAGCGCTCGTTTCGCTGACGAACGCGGCGTCGCCGCATTGGTCGTCGGGTGGGTCGCGCTGGTGGCGTTTCTCGTGGTCATGACCGTGGTCGTCGCCGCGCTCTTCGGCTCGTTCGCGGTCAAGGGGAGCAGCATGGAGCCGACGATGGTCTCCGGCGAGCGGATCCTGCTCGACCCGCTGCACAACGACGACATCGAACGGTTCGACCTGGTCCAAGGCATCGAGCCGGGACCGGAGCGCTTCGGCGGCGGCGCGCAGGTGGTCAAGCGGGTGATCGGGTTGCCCGGTGACCGGGTCGCGATCGTCGGCGGCGAGAAGCCGGTCGTCTATGTGAGCCCCGCCGGATCCGGAGATGTCTACCGGGTCGACAACCCTGCCTGGCCGGCCAGGATCGGGACCGCGGTGGACATGTGCTGCGAGGAGGACGGGACGTACGACGGCGATGCTGCGTCGGGGTCCTGGGTGACGGTCCCGCGCGATTCGCTGTGGGTTCTCGGGGACAACTGGGGCGGCTCGACCGACTCCCGCGGCTTCGGCTTCCTGCCGGTGGCGGACGTCTCAGGCAAGGCGTGGCTGCGGCTGCTCCCGGCCGGCTCGTTCGGTGGGTTCGGTGACGGTGGTGTCGAGCTGGTCGAGGTGGCCGTGCCCGTCGCCGGGCTGGACGTACGGCCGTGAGGAAGATCCTCGCCGCGAGCGGTGTCGGTGCCGGGATCGCGGCCTTCGTCGCGCTGGTCCTGGTGGTCGCCGCGCTCGCCTTCTCCGTCACCGTCGACGGCACGAGCATGGAGCCGACGCTGAAGAACGGCGACCGGATGTTCCTCGAGTTCTGGACCCACGACGAGGTCGAACGCTTCGATGTCGTCGAGGCGGATGCCCCGAGTGCTGTGTTCGGTGGCGGCACGCAGATCCTCAAGCGGGTGATCGGGATGCCCGGTGACCGGGTTTCGGTCTCCCCTGATGCGCGGGTGCTGGTCCGGCCTGCGGGGGAGGACGAGACCTTCGTGGTCGAGAATCCGGCCTGGTCTGCCGAGGCTGGTGCCGAGGTGGAGTGGCTGACGGTCCCCGAGGGTGCCTACTGGCTTCTCGGCGACAACTGGGGCGCCTCCACCGACTCGCGCAGCTTCGGTTTCGTCGATGCCGACGCCGTCCATGGCAGGGTGGTCTTCCGAATGCTCCCCCTCCGTCGGAACGGGATGATCACCCGGGACGTACGACTCGCTCCCGTCGAACCAGGCGCGATCTTTGGATCGTTATCTGAGTGATCGGTGGACATTTTGCCCCAAGTTGTCAAACGGTGGACTAGCCTTCGCGCCAGGGAGACCACGACACCGCTTGAACCTGGGGCGGTCTCGTGGATGAGGAAATGAAGGTCAGGTCTTGTGTCTAACACCATTTCGGCGGGGTTGACCCTGCTAGGCGAGTTCAACTGGTTCGAGTTCTGGTCGGTTCCGATCTTCACCGCCGTGATCGGCTGGCTCATCAACTGGTCGGGGCTGTGGATGCTCTTCTCCCCGATCCATTTCCACGGGATCACCGTGCCGGGGCTCAAGCAGATCGCCGGCTCGCTGCCGCGCAAGGTCCAGGAGATCCCGGGCATCCTGCGCGGCGGGCTCGGCTGGCAGGGGATCGTGCCGGCGCGGGCCGCGAAGATGGGCTCGATCGCCGTCGACCGGGCGCTGTCGCAGATGGCGACCGCCCGCGACTTCTACGAGCAGCTCGAGCCGGACAAGATCGCTGCCCACATCGTCGACGTGTTCCGTCCCGAGATCCCGCTGCTCGTCGACGAGATCATGTGGCGTGAGCATCCCCGGTTCTGGCGTGATCTGCCGCGGCCGCTGCGTACGGTCGTGATCCAGCGGGTCCAGGATCGGCTCCCCGAGGTCGTCGGTGATGTGACCGTCGAGATCGGAAACCACATCGACCAGATCTTCGACCCGAAGATCATGGTGATCGAGAACTTCGAGAAGGATCCCTCGATCATCGTGCGGATCTTCAAGGACTTCGGGGCCCGCGAGCTGCGGATGATGGTCGTCTTCGGTGCCATCTTCGGCTTCCTGCTCGGCATCCCGGTCGCCGTCGTCGACCAGGCCTTCCACATCTGGTGGCTGCTGCCGATCCTCGGTGTGCTGGTCGGCTGGACGACCAACCTGCTCGGCATGCTGCTCATCTTCGAGCCTGCCGAACCCAGGCGGATCGGACCGTTCAAGATCCAGGCGCTCTTCGCCCGGCGGCAGTGGCAGGCCTCCGACGTCTACGGCAAGCACATCGCCAAGGACGTGATCACGCTCGAGCACATCGGCGAGCACCTCCTCAACGGGCCGTCCGGCGACCGCACCCGGCAGATGCTGGCCGCGGCCCTCGAGCCGGCGGTCAACGCCGCGGTCGGACCGGCCTACGGGGCGGTCCGGGTGGCCGTCGGGACCAGGAGGTTCGACGCGATCCGGTCCTCGGTCGCCGAGCAGGCCGTCGAATACACCCTCACCCCGCTGCGCGACGCCGCCTTCAGCCAGCAGCAGTCGTGCAACATTCGCCGGCTGATCGCCGACCGATGCAGGGCTCTGCCTCCGAAGACCTTCGTTGAGATGATGAGAGCCGCGATCAAGGAGGACGAGTGGCTGCTCTACGCCCACGGGGCGATCATGGGGCTGGCGGGCGGGTTTCTGCACGTCGCAGTCTTCGAATGGTGGAACGTGTTGTGAGCGCCCTCCACATCAACACCGAACCGGAGGCCCGCCGACCACGCTCGATCGAGCCGCCCGAAGAGCTCGTCGAGGGCCGCGAGGGGATGCACCGCATGCCCACGCCGGCCCCGAGCGGCGGTCTCGTCGACGATGCGATGGAGGTCCTCCCGGGCCTGCTCAGGATCTCCGCGGTCACGGTCGCCCACACCGCGGGCTGGGGTCTGAGGACGTACGCACGAGGGGTGGGGCGGGTCGCGAAGGCGGTCGTCGACCCCGACGAGGCGGTCCGGCTCACCGAGGACGTGGCGACCAACGCCCGCCAGGTGACCGCCCTCGCGAAGCGGGTCGCCACGGGCAACCCGGTCACCGGTCTGCTGGAACGATTCGCGCTGCCGGCCGCCGAGAGTGCCAAGGCGGCGATGGAGGGACGTGCCGCGCGGGTCAACGGAGTCGCCCCGGGCGCGGAGCCCGACCGACTGCGGCGGACCGGCGAGGAGCTGCTGCGCCGCTCGCGCGACGTATGGGACGAGAACGAGCGCCACCCGGCCTTCGTGAGCATCCTCAACGAGCTGGCTCCCGACGAGGCTCGGATCCTGGTGCTGATGCTCAAGGACGGCCCGCAGCCGGCGGTCGACGTGGTCGAGGGTGGCCTGATCGGCCATCTGCGCGGGGCGCGGATGATCGCCCGGGGCCTGACCATGATCGGGGCGCAGGCCAGCGTGCGCTACCCGTCGCTGGTGCCGCAGTACCTCAACAACCTGACCCGGCTCGGCCTGGTCTGGCAGTCCGATGACCCGGTCAGCGAGCTGATCCGCTACCAGGTGGTCGAGGCGCAACCCGACGTACTCGCGGCTCTCCACGCCAAGGGTGGTGCCCGGATCAAGCGGCGCTCGATCCACCTGACTCCGTTCGGGCAGGACTTCGCCCGAGCCTGCTTCGCCGACGTCGAGGATCTCGACCGGCTGCCGAGCCATGAGATCCCGCCCGGCGCGGCGACGGAAGCCTCAACCGAATAGCAGACGCTTCGGGGTGATTGCGTTCGCCTGTGGGTAGGGTACGCATACTGACGGTCTGGAACTCTGGCGGAAGGAGCTCGGATGTCGCCGGAGTGGCAGGACTCGCTGGTCAGCTGGTTCGAGGACTGGGCTGCCCACGTCCACTGGCTCTCGCTGATCACCATCCCGATCTTCACCGGTGTGATCGGCTGGCTGATCAACTGGTCGGGCCTCTACATGCTCTTCTCCCCGCTCGCCTTCAAGGGGTTCCAGGTCCCTGGGCTGCGCGAGCTGACCAGGGTGCTGCCGCACAAGCTGCAGGAGGTCCCGGGCTTCGCCCAGGGTGGGATCGGCTGGCAGGGCATCATCCCCGCACGGGCCGCGAAGATGGGCTCGATCGCCGTCGACAAGGCGATCGCCAAGCTCGGCACGCCCAGCGATTTCTACCAGCAGCTCGGCCCCTCGGAGATCGCCACGCACATCGTGGAGACCTTCCGCCCGGAGGTTCCCGAGCTGGTCGAGCAGATCATGATGCGCGAGCACCCCCGGCTCTGGCGCGACCTGCCGCGGCCGGTCAAGGATGCGATCGCCGTCAGGGTTCAGGCACAGCTCCCCTCGATCGTGCACAAGGTCACCGACGACATCGGCGTACACATCGATCAGCTGCTCGACCCGAAGCTGATGGTCATCGACCACTTCCGCAAGAACCCCGCCCTGGTGGTCAGGATCTTCCGCGACTTCGGTCAGCGCGAGCTCAACCTGATGGTCGCCTTCGGCTTCATCTTCGGCTTCCTGCTCGGCATCCCGGTGGCGCTGGTCGACCAGACCTTCCACGTGTGGTGGCTGCTGCCGGTGCTCGGCGTGGTCGTCGGCTGGGTGACCAACCTGCTCGGCATGTGGCTGATCTTCGAGCCCGCCGAGCCGCGGCGCATCCTCGGCATCAAGGTGCAGGGCCTCTTCCCGCGCCGCCAGGAGCAGGCCGCGGAGGTCTACGCCGACATCATCGCCACCGACGTGATCACGCTCGAGCGCATCGGCGACTTCCTGCTCGACGGCCCCCGCGGCGACGCAACGCGCAAGCTTCTGATCAACGCGCTGATGCCCGCGGTGGACAGGGCGGCCGGGCCCTACCGAGGTGCGGTGCGGATAGCGCTCGGCTCGGAGCGGTTCGATCGGATCAGCACCTCGGTCGCCAACGAGGCCGCGGATCGTACGCTGGTGCCGTTCCGCGATCCCGGCTTCAGCCGTCACCAGGCGGACAAGATCCGTGACCTGGTCGCGCGGCGCACCAAGGAGCTTCCACCGGGCGACTTCGTGGACATGATGAGGTCAGCGATCAAGGAGGACGAATGGATGCTCTACGCCCACGGCGCGATCATGGGACTCGCGGGCGGCTTCCTTCACCTTCTAATCTTTCCGACATGAGTCTCCTGGGCAAGGTCATCCCGACCGCCTCCGCCGTGGCCGGCACCGCTCCCGGCCTGGCGAGGGTGGCGGCGGGTGCTGCCTGGCACACGGCCGGGTGGGGTCTGCGCACCTCCAGCCGCGCCGGCATCCGGGTCGCTCGGGCGATGGTCGACCAGGACGTACGCGCGGGGTTGGCGCGGGAGACGGCCGAGGCCGTGGGCATCGTCGCCGGCACCGCGGCCCGGATCATCCTGCCCAGCTCGAACCAGGTGATGGAGCTCTCCGACGCCGACTACGAGGCAGCCGGCCGCGATGTCGTGCTCGCCCGTACGCGAGAGGCCGAAGCGTCCGAGGACTCTCTGCCGGTGCTGCGCCGGCGAGGGGCCGAGCTGCTCGACCGGTCCCGCGACGTCTGGGCCGATGAGCAGGGGCACCCGGCGTACGCCCGGATCCTCGACGAGCTCGCGCCCGACGAGGCGCGGATGCTGCTCTACCTGCTCCAGGCCGGGCCGCAGCCCTCGGTGGACATTCGCACCGGTGGGCCGGCGGGCCTCGTCGGCAGCACCATGATCGCGCCCGGTCTCAACATGATCGCGGGGCGCAGCGGTGTGCGCTATCCGGACCGGGTGCCGGCCTATCTCAACAACCTGTTCCGGCTCGGGCTGGTGTGGTTCTCCAAGGAGCCGCTGCCCGACCCGCTGGAATACCAGGTCCTCGAGGCCCAGCCCGACGTGCTCGAGGCGCTGCACTCGGTGAAGTTCGCCAAGATCGTGCGGCGCTCGGTGCACCTGACGCCGTTCGGCGAGGCCTTCGGCCGCACCACGCTGGTCGACGAGGTCTCGGCCGAGTCCACCTTCCCGGAGCATCAGGCTCCGGTGACCGGCGGGGCCGATCTACCGAAGGCCTGACCGGGTCATCGGCGTCAGTTGCCGCCGCCTCCGCCGCCACATGACGCGCTGCTGCAGGAGGACGAGCTGTGGCCGTCGCCCGAGTGGCCGTCTCCGCCCTGGGCGCCGGACCACGAGCAGTCGAAGCTGGTGTCTGCGCCCCAGGTGACCCCGTCGTGCCCGCGGTGGATCGGGGCACCGTGCCGTCGCCTGCGCTGTTGGCGCCGCCGACTGTTGCGGTGCAGGCTGCTGTGGCCGAAGGCCATCGTCAGGACCACCGCGACGACGACCACCGCGATGATCCCCAGGAACACGAGTCCGATGAGCAGTTCCATGTCAGCTCCTCGACGCAGCCAGACCGACTGCTCTTGTCAGAGTCTCGAACTCCGGAGCGACCGTCTCCGGTGAGACGTCGCTGTCGCGCTCGAGCATGATGCCCGGCAGGTCTCGCCCGGCGTAGGCGTCGACCAGGGTCTCGAGGAGCGAGAGCACCGGCGGCGGCATGGGGTGGGCGTGGGTGTCGAGGTAGAGACCGTCGCGTTCGATGCCGCCGGCCACATGGACGTACGCAATTGCGTCGAGCGGGAAGCGTCGGAGCTCGGCCGCCGGGTCCGTGCCGCGGGCGGTCGCGGAGGCGTAGAGGTTGGCGACGTCGAGGACGATCCCTACGCCGGTGCGCTCGACGAGCTCGGTGAGGAATTCCGGCTCCGTATAGGTGTCCTCGGGCCAGGTGAAGAGGGCCGCTATGTTCTCCACGGCGAGCGGGACGGGGAGGGCCGACTGGGCGAGTCGGACGTTCTCGCACAGCACGTCCAGGGACTCCCGCGTGCGCGGTGGCGGCAGCAGATGCCCGGCTTCCAAGACGTCGCCGTGGAGGTCGGAAGGGGAGTCGGCGGCGCGTACGAAGGCGACGTGCTCGGACACGAACGGGCTGTCGAGCGCCTCGGCGAGCCCGGCCAGATGAGCCAGGCGCTCGGCAGACGGCTCGGACGCCCCGCCGAGGCCGAGCGTGACCCCGTGCATGACCACGGGCACGCCGAGCGAGGTCAGTGCCGGAGGAAGCCGTTCGACTGAGAGGTTCTCGGCGACGACCTCGGTGAACCCGAGACGGCCGGACGCGGCGTACGACATCAGGAGGTCGGCGATCGACGGACGCCAGGCCACCGCCGTCCCCTGGACCTGTCGCGTCATGGATCGAGTGTGGACTGGACGGTGATCGTCCGTCTCCCGAATTCCTTCCCCGGTCCGGTATTCTTGGCAACGTTTTCCCGTTGCTCAGTTTCCACCGCCGGTCCTGGCTCGAGGCCCGGGTAGGAGCCCCCATCTTGGCGCGCAAAGTCGTACGTTCCATGCCGTTTCACCGCGCCGCTATGCGGTTCGCGGCCTTCATCGGCGTCGCCGCGGTGACGGGGCTGGTCGTCTCCGGCATGGCGATCCCATTCATCCACCTGACCGGGGTCGCGGCCAAGTCGGGCGCCCAGGCGATCGACGATCTGCCCCTCGACATCGACATGGGCGAGCTGTCGCAGACGACCCGCATCCTGGATGTGCACGGCAAGGTCATCACGACCCTCTACGACCAGAACCGGTCCTACAAGGCGCTCGACCAGATCTCGCCCAACATGCCGAAGGCGCTGCTCGCGATCGAGGACAGCCGCTTCTACGAGCACGGCGCGATGGACCTCAAGGGCACGCTGCGAGCGCTGCTGCGCAACTCGGCCTCCGAGTCGGGTTCGGTGCAGGGCGGTTCGTCGATCACCCAGCAGCTGGTCAAGACGACTCTCGTCTACGGGGCCGACTCCGACGAGGAGCGCGCAGCCGCGACCGAGAAGTCCACGGCCCGCAAGATCCGCGAGCTCCGCTATGCGATCTGGCTCGAGGAGAACCACGACAAGGACTGGATCCTCGAGCGCTACCTCAACGCGGCCTACTTCGGTGACTCCGCCTACGGGGTGCAGGCGGCCGCGAAGCACTACTTCGGCGTCGACGCCGCCGACCTCACCTGGGGGCAGGCCTCGATGCTGGCCGGGATGGTGAAGAACCCGACCGGCTACGACCCGACCGACTACCCCGACGCCACGGTGGCGCGGCGCAACCTGGTGCTCGAGCGGCTGGCCCAGGTCGGCGACCTGCCGCGCGCCGACGCCGAGAAGCTCAAGGAGAGCGAGCTCGGACTCAACGTGCAGGACAGCCGCAACGGCTGCTTCGGCTCCTCGGCGGAGTTCTTCTGCGACTACGCGCTGCAGTGGCTGCTCGCCGACAAGTCGCTGGGGGAGACCGAGGCCGAGCGCTGGCGGCTGCTCCAGACCGGCGGCCTGACCATCCGGACGACCCTGGACGCGAGCTTCCAGAAGGCGGCACAGCGGTCGGTGAGCGGCCGCGTCTCGCCCACCGACAACGCCGTCGGCGCCCTGGCGATGGTCGAGCCCGGCACCGGCAACGTCAAGGCGCTCGCGCAGTCGCGGCCGATGGGGGAGAATCGGAGGAAGGGCGAGTCCTATCTCAACTACCTGGTGCCAAAGGAGTACGGCGACGCCAACGGCTTCCAGGCCGGCTCGACCTTCAAGGTCTTCGTCGGCGCCGCGGCGATCGAGAAGGGCTTCCCGCTCAGGCAGGAGATCCCGTCGCCGGCCAAGAGGACGTTCAACCAGGCGTCCTTCGCCAACTGCCCCGGCGAGGGCAACTTCAACCCGAATCCCTACCCGGTCGGCAACTCGACCACCTCGGGCAACAAGAACCTCTACACCGGCACCCGCGAGTCGGTGAACACCTTCTACGTCCGGCTCGAGCAGTTCACCGGCGTCTGCGCCCCCTACACGCTCGCCAAGAAGATGGGCATCAGCCTGACCAATCCCGCCCACGAGCGGGTGCCGTCCTTCACCCTCGGCCCGGTCGATGTCAGCCCGCTGGAGATGGCCGAGGCATACGCGACCTTCGGCGCCCGCGGCAAGCACTGCGACTCGCGGCCGGTGACCGAGATCGTCGGTCCTGACGGGAAGACGATGAAGGAGTACGCCTCCTCGTGCGAGCAGGTGATGCGTACCGGGACTGCGGATGCCATGAACGACATCCTCCGCGGCGTGCTGCAGCCGGGCGGGTTCGGGCAGCGGCTCGCGCTGAGCGTGCCGTCCGCTGGCAAGACCGGGACCACCAACAGCAACCGCGCGGTGTGGTTCAACGGCTACACGCCCAAGCTGGCGACCGCGTCGATGATCGCCGGAGCCAACTACGAGGGCAAGTGGGTCTCCCTCAACGGACAGCGCCTCCGCGGCGGGTACGTCGCCTCGGCGTCGGGCTCCACCGTCGCCGGCCCAATGTGGGCCGACGCGATGCGGGCGATCGACGGCAAGCTGGGCTCCGCTAACTTCGTACGTCCCGGAGCAAGTGTCATCAACGGCAAGGGCGTCAAGATCCCGAAGGTCGAGGGGCTCTCCGTCGCCCGGGCCACCGCCCGGCTCAAGGCGGCCGGGTTCAAGCCGGTCGTCGGCAAGCGGGTCACGTCGCGTTGGAAGGCGGGCACGGTCGTCGGGACGGTTCCCGGCAGCCGGGCGATCAAGGGCGCGACGGTCGAGATGCTCGTGTCGAAGTGGCGCGGGTGACGGGTGGATGTTCACCGAGGTAACTCGGTGGATGCCCGCTTCCTTCGTGGAGTTCCACGAAGGAGGTGACCGCTGACCGAGTTACCTCGGTGAGCATTCACGCGGCCGCGCGCGCTCGAGCCGCTTCGACGGCCTCGCGGAAGGCGCGGGTGACGTAGTCGGGGACGGGGAGGCCGCGGTCGCGGGCCCAGAGGAGCTCCTGCTCGACCCGGGCCACGTCGGCGGCGAGGTCGCGGCCCTCGTGGTCGACGCCGAGGGTCTCCATGACGTCGCCGAAGTCGGCGAGCTGGGTCACGTTGTTGACCCCGACCGGAGCGAAGGAGATCCGGCGCATGCGTCTGACCAGCCACTTCTGCCAGGCGGCCAGCGTGGCCCAGTGGGCGCGGGCGGAGAGCTGGTAGAAGGCGTAGTGGCCCGGCTCCTGGCGCTTGATCGGCGCGATGACGGTGTCGGCGACGGCGTGCTCGCCGGCCTCGATGACCCCGTCGTGGAGGAGGTTGTAGGCGATCACCGCGGAGCGCTCGGTGGCCATTCCGGTCAGGTAGTAGAGCATCCGGCAGACGTCCTGGAACGGCTCCAGGTGAGCCAGCAGGCCGAGCACCTTCAGCTTCAGGCCGACATGGTCCAGGTCGGTGGTCGCCGGCGGGCGCCCGAGGATCTGCTGGAGCCGGTCGAGGATCAGCCCGTGCTGGATCTCCTGCGGCTGCCACACCTCGGCATAGAACTGCTTGTCGACCTCGGGTGGGTTGGGGAGCATGGTCGAGATCTCGAGTACGTTGCGGTCGACCTCGAGTTCGACCCGCGCCATGTAGTCGAGCACATGGCCGAAGCGGGTGCCGAAGCCGACCGGGTCGTTCACGGTGAAGTCGACGGAGTCCATCGGGATCGGTGGGTGCTCTTCGCCGAGGCGCTCGACATGAGCAACGAGGCGGTCGGTATCGGTCGGCATCGAGGCGGCTCCCGGTGGGGTGTCTGCAGCGCCTCCAGTGTGCCCGCACTACGTGGGGTTGTAATGCGATTTAACGTAACCGAGGGGTGTTGGCCTCGACACGTTCGCGCTGCGGGCCGGCGGCTCGACCAGCGGGGGAGGGCGGTGGTCGAGACGGGCGCGGGCGGGCGTGCCGAGGCCAACACGTTCGGGTCCGAGTCTCAGGACGTGCTCGCGGACGCCTCGGTGCCGGCTGACTCGCCGGTCGATTCGCTGGCCGACTCGGTTGCGGTCGGGGTTTCGGTGGGGGTTTCGGTGGGGGTCTCGGTCGGTGTTTCCGTGGGTGTTTCCGTGGGTGTTTCGGTCGGCGTTTCGGTCGGAGTTTCCGTGGGAGTTTCCGTGGGCGTCTCGGTTGGTGTCTCCGTCGGGGACCCCGTGGGAGAGCCGGTCGGATCCGGGTTCGAGGTGGGCGACGGGACGACGGACCCGCCATCGCCGGGGGAGTCGGACGGCGACGGGGAGGAAGGCGTGGTCGAGCCACCGCTGGGCGTGGTGTCCTTCCCGCCCGAGGATGGACCACCCCGGGGCGGCTGGCCGCTGGGCGAAGCACCGGAGAGCGGCTCGAGATCAGAGGCGGAGGTGACCGGGATCTGCGCGGCAGGCAGGACGACGTCGGTCGGTGCCTCGAAGGTACCGAGCCGATAGCCGTTGGCGATCTGCAGGACCGCCGAGACGTACGCCTCGCTGTGGTTGTACCGCAGCACCGCCGAGCGCTGCCCGGCCTCGGTGGACAGGTCGGCGGAGCCGGAGCAGAGGTAGACCGCGGCGGCGAGCGCGGCGTCGTCGACGTCCTGCGGGTCGCGGTGCCCGTCGCCGTCGGCGTCGACCCCGACGTCGGACCAGGTCGACGGGATGAACTGCATCGGCCCGACCGCGCGGTCGTAGACGAGGTCGCGGTCGTAGGTGCCGCCATCGGTGTCGAGGATGCGGGCGGTGCCGGCGGCCCCGGTGAGAGGTACGCCGAAGATCCCCGGCGTCGCGACCCCGGAAGCAGACAGCGTGTTGCCCCCGGCCCGGCCGTGGTCGGACTCGACCCGCCCGATGGCGGCGATCAGCGACCAGTCGAGACGGCAGCCCGGGTCGGCGTCGGCCAGCACGGTCGCGGCCCGCTGGTAGGCGGAGAGCGCGGTCTCGGGGATGACTCCGGCGGCTGCCTTGGCGGCGAACCCGGCGGGCTTGGCCGCGAGGGTGGGACTGACCTTGGGGATGGGCTTGACCGCGGAGACGCTCACCGGCGGCAGCAGCTCCTGGGCCGGCACCTCGACCGGCGCCTGACGCACGCTGGCCGTCGCGTCGACGGGCCGGCCCTCCTGGATCGCGTGGATCGTCCAGGCGGCGGTGACGGCGGCGACGGGCAGCGCAGCCGCCTTGAACAGCAGACCGGGTCGTGGGGTCATCCTCGGTCACATCCTCGGGTCGGGCGGGGTGGGTCGATGTCACCGATCCAGCCATCATGTGAGCCCCGCCACAACGAGCTGAGCGCGATCCGGGCCGAGAATCCCTGAAACTACTCACGCACGTGACAAGTTTCCCGACCTCGCCACCGGGATCGCCCCGGCCACGGCCGCCGTCACCAGGCAGAGCAGCGCGAACCCGGCCGCCAGCCCGACCGACCCGGCGCCCAGGACCCCCAGCACCGCCCCGACCGCCGCCGGCACCAGCGCTACGGGCCCGGCCCAGCGACGACCCACGACCGCCCCACGCGCGAGCGAGATCAGCTCGGCGACGCGCCGGACGTCGAGATCCGTCAGCCGTACGCCGGAGCTCCCGCCCACGGCCAGGTCTGCCACCGCCTGCGCCTCGGCGTCCTCCGGACGAGAGCTCACGAAGGCGACCACCCGCCCCTGCTCATGCAGCTCGGCGACGAGCCGCTCGCGCTTCTCGGGGGCGATCTCGGAGTGCCACCGCTCGATCCCGCATGTCTCGGCCAAGTGCTCGGTCTCGCGGTCGGTGTCGTCGGAGACCAGCACCGGGGTCACTCCCGCCTCCGTCAGCCGTGACACCGACGCGCCCGCGTCCTCGCGCGGCTGGTCGCCGACCACGAGATAGCCCAGCGGCCGCCCGTCGAGCTCGACGCCGAGGACGGTGCCGCGGTCGGTGCGGTCGGCCATACCGACCCAGGACGGCCGCCCGACGCGTACGGGGTGCCGGTCCACCGACCCCCGCACCCCCGATCCGGGAACGACACCGAAGTCGGTCACCTTGCCCCGCGGCGAGAGCCGGGCGACCGCACGGGCGACCGGCCCTTCGGCCTCGTGCTCCAACGCCCCCGCGAACCAGCGCAGGTTGCGCAGATGGTCGGGGTCGAGCGGGTCGACCGTGGTCACCACGAGCCGCCCGGTGGTCACCGTCCCCCACCGGTCGAGCACCACCGTGTCGACCCGGGCAGCGACCGCCCACGAGGGCCGGGGCACCGACTCGATCCCGCGCCGGCGCCCGGCCCAGCCCGCGACGACCTGCGGGAACACCAACCCGAGGACGTACGCGGCGACAGCACCAGCCACGAGAACGATCACCTGCGACAGCATGAGCGGCTCCGGATCAGCCGGTCTGCTGCTGATAGCGGTCGAAGTCGCTCTGGTCTCCGGCGACCCACAGCGGCACGCTCGCCTTGAGCAGCAGCAGGAGCTGGGTGACGAACTCGGGGTCGCGCAGGGACTCCCCGAAGAGTTCGTTGATCCGCTTCCAGCGGTAGCGGATCGTCTGCGGGTGCACGCCGAGGACCGCCGCGATCGCCGGGGCGCTCTCCCGGGTCTCGAGCCAGACCAGCAGGGTCTCGGTGAGGATCTCGCGGGAGTTGGCCGACTCGGCCAGCAGCGGCTCGAGCAGCTCCTGGGCGAGCTGGCGGCGCATCACCGGCTCGGCGTGGAGCCAGATCTCGGTGCGGTAGGCGAGGCAGTTGATCACCGGTTTGGCCGGGATCACCCGCGCATTGACCAGCGCCAGCGCGCGGTTGGCCCAGCGCCAAGCGGCCGGGACGTCGGCCGGCGGCACCGGCCAGCAGATCGAGACCCGTGCCTTCGGTGCCGCCGCGCGGACCTCCTTGGTGACGGTGGTGGTTGCGCTGGGCGGGCAGATCACGACCTGTGTCGGCCGTCGGCGCCGGGTGAGGGCGACGTCCGACAGCGCGTCCGCGGAGATGTGCTCAGCGTCGCGCAGCTCGACCGCCATCACGGTCACCTTCTCGGGCAGCGCCCAGTCGCCCAGCGCCGCCTGCACCTCGATCTCGTCGGCGGAGGCCCCCGACAGCATCCGGTCGATCAGCCGCGCCCGAGCGACAGCGTTGTCCTGGTCCCGAGCCTCGGTGCCGGCCTCGAAGCCCTTGCTGACCTGCGAGGTCAGGTGCTCGACGTACGACGTCATCATCTCGTTGAGCGCGTTCAGGGCCGCGGCGGAGAGCTCGTTCTCGACCGCCCGGCGGCGCAGCTCGTCCCAGAGCTCGGTGGTCGCCATGTGGATGCCCTGGTCGACGATGGCCCGCTCCTGGCCCAGCGCGGCGACCTTGAAGCCGACCTTGCGGAAGTGGTCGTCGATCGCGAGGTAGGGCGCCGAACGGCCGAGCCCCAGGTCGATGAAGTGCGACATCGCGCCGTGCACGGCGGTGAAGATGAGCTCCTCGAAGCCCTCGGTCTCGGCCGGCAGTCCCTCGCGCAGGTGGCCGGTGATCTTGCGCGCGATCGGCCGCACCTCGCTCTCGAGGCTCTTCAGCATCCACACGGCGGAACCAGGAAGTCCGGGGGACTGATGGGTCTGCGTCATCTCGTGCTCCGTCGCACGTCAAACTCCTTCGTCCAACATGCCCGAGAAGGTATCGACCACCATGGCACGTCTTTGCCTGGCGTGCCCCCGAAATTCGGTACGTCTGTGCCGTTGGGTGGCCGGATGGGCAAAGCCCGCCGGGGGCCGTGCGGCCACCCGGCGGACTGGGGGAGGGAGAGCTCAGCCCTGGCGCGGATTGGTGAGGTTGAGCTCGATGGTGTTCCCGTCGCCGGGGACGAGGGCGTTGACCAGCCAGGTGTTGAGGCCGCAGTTCTGGAAGTCGCCGATCGAGTACGTCCCGGTGAGCCGCCCACCGGTGAAGACCCCGAACCGCTCACCCTCGGGAGTCGCCACGGGGATGGCCACCGGCTCGACGGTGCGGCAGAACGGGCCGGAGAAGGTCGGGAAGCCCACGACCTTGATGTTGGTGAGACGTACGTTGTAGTAGGAGGTGGCCTCGACATAGCTGCCGCCGCCCTCGGGATGGGGCTTGAGCGTGCCGGTGGTGGGGGCGGCCTCCTCGAAGCTGACGTCGGCGCTCATCGGGATGAACCCGGCCGCCTTGAACTCGGTGCTGGCGCCGGGAAGTGCGAGCGAGCCGGTGAACGCGCCGGTCGTGGTCTCCAGCGTGGTGTCCAGGACGGCCGGGCCGACCGGGATCTGCGACCCGGTCGAGGCGACGACCGTGGTGCCGTTGGCGTCGTAGAGGATGTCGAGCGGCGCGGCCTGGGCGGGTGCGGCCGTGGCGACGGCTAGAAGCGCGGTTGCTGCCGGGACGGCGAGCAGACCGAGCCGGCGCTTCATGAGTGTCGAGAGAGACATGACGGGGCTCCTTCGGGATGGTGAACATGTGCCACATGACGACGGTGCGCCCATCGGACGCACCGTCATCGATCGTTGATTCAGCTGAGGTTGATCGCGCCGTCAGGGGAGGTAATGGCGTAGGTTCCGGAGAAGCTGGCGGCCTCGCCGACGGTGATGGTGCCCAGGCAGTCTCCGGCGACGCTCGTGACCGTGAGGCTGCTATCAGCGCCGGTTTCAGCGATGACGAGCCTCTGGGTGCCCTCGTTGAAGCTCCCGTCCACGTTTCCGCCGACCGTGAAGTCGCACAGCCCGGTGCCGGACGAGTCGGCGACGTGGGCGCTGACACCGGTGATCTTGCCGGCGATCACGTCGGTCGAGCCCGCGGTGGCCGAGCCGGTCGGGTTGAGGGACCAGGAACCACTGTGAGTGACCGTGAGCGGGGTGCCGAACTGCTCGGTGCATCCGCTCCACCCTGTGGACGCGATGGTGGCGACCGTGGTCAGCCCGGTTCCGCTCTGCACGGTCCCGGATGCGCTGGCCGACGTGCAGCTCATCGTGTTCAGTGCGGTCGCGAAGTTGATCCCGCCCACCGAGGCTGCGGTGAACGGCCGGCTCCCGGCGGTCGAGCTCCCGCCGACGGAGACGGTGTACGGGGGCGCGGCGCTTGCCATCGCCGGGGTCGCAAGGGTGAGAGCGGCTGCCGCCGCGCCCACGAGAAGGATCTTCTTAGCCATCGAACGATGTCCCTTCGGATCAGAGGAGACCAGGTGTCCCCGCTTCGGCCATTCATCCCCGTGGCGGGGCCGGCTGTCGACGGCCAACGGCGTGAATGGGCGAAAACGGGCCCCAGGATGTCGCGTACACGACATCGCACCGGCCGCTCGACGCCGGAGTTGTCATGGCGATGACAAAATGTGCGGGCGCCTGAAGCGAACCCTCTGATCCTGGTTGCGGCGCGAACCCGGCGGGATCATGGTCGTTGCATGCGGCGAACGAGGAGACACGTCACGGCGGCGGCGATGCTGGCTGTGGTCGCCTTCATCATGATTGGCACTGGCAGCAGCCGTGCCGACGAGGGGCCCTATCCTGGTTTGCCCGCGCCAGAAGTTCACCCGGCACCGGTCGTGCACCGTTCTTGGGGTGGAGCGGCGATGGGATCGGCGGCCAAGGCAGAGACTGCCCAGCAGTGGATCCGTACGCCCTTGATGACCTCTGCTTTCGACTTCTACAGCGGGGTCGTGGACAACCCGGACCCGTCGCGCTATATCCGCTGCACGGTCGCCGGCGCGAACGTATATCTCGTCGCGGAGGCCGGGGCGCCGCACAACTACGGGATCAGCCGTGAGGTGACGATTCGTACCGTCGCGTTCGGCGCTATCCCAGTAGAGGCGAGAGTGCGGCTGGAGCAAGCTCGTGATGGTGGTCTGCCACGGCCCATCGAGATCGAGAACTTGACCTGCACAGTCGACGGCGGGGCGGAGGTGCCCGACAGCGAGGTCGACGCCGAGCTTCACACGCGAATCACCTCACTCGTAGTCGACGGTGTCGCGATGCGGCTCTCAGGCACCTGTCGCACCACAGTGCCTGGCAAGATTCAGCTGCACGGAAATGGATACCGGTATGGCGTGGTCGACGGCGTGATCGTCCCTCAGCCGCCGCAGCCGTTCTGGGAGAACGGCCACTTCAACCTCAGCGTTGGTGGCGAGCTGACCGGCACGATCGACGTGCCGCCATTTGACGGATGTGTCACGGCTGGTGGTGACGACCTGTCCGCGCTGCTCACCGCGACGGTCTCAGGATCGGGCTACGCCATCCGCACCCATCAGGGAGGTGCCTTCGGTTGCACGAAGAAGAACCCTGCAGGAGGCAATCTGCCGCCTGGTCCAGGCGAGGCGACGGTTGAGTCGGTGCCGTGCAACCCCGGGACCGCGGCGGTCCCCTTGATCCCGCCGGCACTGGAGATACCTGAGGGCGACCGGTGACGACGCCCGATCGTCACCACCGGTCACCTCGTCGGTGTGGAGTCAGCTGATGTTCAGTGGGCCGTCCGGGATGCTGAGGGACAAGGAGACCTGAAGGTCAACCGGGTCACCTAGCGCGAACATGCCGAGGCAGTCGCCAGAGACGTTCTCTACGGAGAGACTGCCGTCGAAGCCTGCCTCGACGATCGCGAGGCGTTGCGTGGTCTCATCGAAGGTCGCATCCGCGCTGCCGGTGAACCAGAAGTCGCACAGGCCGGTGCCAGGGCTGTCGACGATGTGGAGACTGACGTTGGAGACTGTGCCGGAGAGTGTGTCGGTCCGGGCGGCAGTCGCTGTCGGGTCTTGGCTGGTGAATCTCCACTCTCCGACCTGGGTGAAGTCCAGTGGAGTGCCGAGCTGCTCGGTGCATCCGGTCCAAGCGCCACCCTCGATGGTGAAGGGGTGGTCCGCGGGGGTATTGCCGGTGTAGTTTCCGCTCATCGCGGTTCCGCTGTGTGCCTGTCCCGTCCCACTGATGGAGAAGCAATTCCCCGCGACGAGAGGCGTGAAGAAGTTGATGCCGCCGACGTCCGCGGCGCTGAAGGCGTGGTCGCCCAGCACCGTGCTACCGCCGACGGCGACGTCGTACGGCGGAGTGGCCTGGGCTGCGGCGGGGGTGACGAGGATGAGGCTGGCTGCTGCTGCGCCGATCACCGGAAGCTTCTTCATGGGTGGTGCCCTTTCGGGTGGATGAGATCGAGCTCCCTTCCTCTCGCAGGTCGACGCTCATTTCCATGGGGTGACGGCCGAGACCGACAGATCGGCCGCGCGGATGTCGCGCACGCGACATCCGCGGCTCGAATTTGTCATGCACGTGATAATTCAGGGCCCTCTGTATGCCGATTGGGTCCTCCAGCACTGGCTGATCGGCTCGGTTTCCTCTGTGATGAGCGTCACTGAGTGCGCCGGCTTTACGAAGCACAGTGCTCCCGCGGGCCGGGGATCGAGGGGAGAAGTCGTAGATCCATGAGTCCGACGCAGAGCCAGACGACGACCACCGGAACGCCTGTCCCGCACCCACGACTGCCACGCCGAAGCGCCTCGCGGCAGCTCGCCGAGAAGATCCATGCCCCGCAGGTCTCGCCCGCGGAGTGCGCGGTCATCCGCAGGGTCGGCCGCAGGCTGGTCCCGCAGATCACCGACGAGATCCTGCGCCAGGTCGCCGCCTACTCCCGCCATCCCACCCAGAGGCGTCGCGACCTGATCACCAAGGCCGTCGCCAGCGCCGTGGAGCTCTATGCCGACGTGGTCGAGAACATCCCGTCCGAGCCGGAGACGGTGTCGGCGATGTACTTCGCGATGGGCAGGGGAGAGGCGCTGGCCGAGCGGAGCCTCGACGGGTTCAGGGCAGCCGTCGACGTGGCCACCCACCGAGCGGCCGAGGCGATCCGTCACGAGGCCGAGGGGTTGGTTCCCGACGACGTACGCGGGACGCTGTGCGGCTCGCTCCTCGCCTACATGGGCATCCTGCTCGACGACGTCGCCCGCGGGCACGCCGCCGGGGTCCGTGACCGCGAGGCGGATCCGAGCTGGATCCGGCGCCGGCTCGTCCGCGGTCTCGCTGGAGCGGCGGACGCCGAGGTGATCGATGGTCTCGCCGCGCGCGTCGGCTGGCAGCTGCCGTCGGCGGTGGTGGTCTGCTCGGTCGACACCATCATGCCGCTGGACGCCGTCGAGCGCTCCGGCGATCACTCCGTCGAGCTGCCCCACGGGTGCGCGTGGGACACCGCCCGGCGACGTGCCCTGGTGGTCACCGACCCGGCGGACGTCGAGGTCGTCGGCGCGGTGATGCGGGGGTGGCCGCGTACCGGCCCGGTCTTCGTGACCGTGCCGGTGCCGTTGGCCGATGTGGCGGCCGCGATCCGCTGGACCGAGCGCGCCCGGGAACTCGTCGAGTCCGGGGTGATCCCCGCGGACCCGGTGGTGCGCTGCGCCGACCACCACGTCGCTCTGCTGCTCAATGCCGACCCCGCCCTCACGCGCTGGGAGGCGAGCGAAGCCCTCGCGCCGCTGGAGGCGTTCAAGGACGAGCACCGGCGGGCGATGCTGCGTACGCTGCGGCTCTGGTTGCTCACCGGAGCGAACGCTCCGGCGCTGGCCGCGGAGCTCGGCATCCACGAGCACACGGTCCGCAACCACAAGCTCCGGCTGCGAGCCGCCTTCGGCAGCCGCCTCCAGGACCCCGAGTTCGTCACCCTGCTCCTCTTCGCCCTCGGCGCAGGCGAGAACCCCGCGCTGGACTGGGTCGAGCTCGAGCGCTGCGGCTGAGAGCCTCGAGGGCTGTTTTGTCATGCGCGTGACAAAACCCGGCCCGCATTTGTCGGGCAGCTCGATTTCCTCTCCCGTGTGACGGGGGCCACACGTACTGTCCCGGTCGAAGCACACCCCACAACGGCAGATCAGGAGGTCCCGCGATGGGCGGAACCGTGGAGGTCACCGGGCTCACCAAGAGCTTCGGGTCCCAGAACATCTGGAGCGACGTGACCCTCACGCTGCCCCAGGGCGAGATCACCGCGCTGCTGGGGCCCTCGGGCACCGGGAAGTCGGTGTTCCTGAAGTCGCTGATGGGGTTGCTGCGGCCCGAGGCCGGCATCTGCCTGGTCGACGGGGTCGACATGGTGAAGGCGCGCGAGTCGCAGCGACAGGAGCTGCGCAAGCGGTTCGGGGTGCTCTTCCAGGACGGTGCGCTCTTCGGCTCGATGAGCGTCTTCGACAACGTCGCCTTCCCGCTGCGGGCGCACACTCGGAAGCGCGAGTCGGAGATCAAGCAGATCGCATGCGACAAGCTCGACCTGGTCGGGCTGATGGGGCAGGAGCACAAGCTGCCCGGCGAGATCTCCGGCGGCATGCGCAAGCGCGCCGGCCTCGCCCGGTCGCTGGTCACCGAGCCCTCGATCATCCTGTGCGACGAGCCCGACTCGGGGCTCGACCCGGTGCGTACGGCCAACCTCGCCCAGCTGCTGGTCGACGTCAACGCGGCCACCGACGCCACGATGCTGGTGGTCACCCACAACATCGAGCTGGCACGTACGCTCCCGGACAACCTCGGGATGCTCTACCGCCGGCGCCTGGTGATGTACGGCCCGCGCGAGGAGTTCCTGCTCACCGACCACCCGGTCGTCTCCCAGTTCATGAGCGGCGACCCGATCGGGCCGATCGGGATGAGCGAGGAGACCGACCACGGCGTCAACGACGACTACGTCGAGGGCGAGGCCTACTACCCGTCCGGGGGAGTGGCGACCGTACGCGCCGGCGCCCGCGCCATCGAGGTGCTGCCGCGCCAGCTCGCCCCGGCCAGCGGCACACCTCGCGAAGGTGCCTCGCGGCATGCGGATCGGGTCGCGAGCGGAGCCGCGACGCTCTACACCGCCGATGACGACGAGGTCGACCGAGCCCCTGCCACGGTCCGCTCCAAGGACCCGGTCAGCCGGGGGCTCGACCAGGTCGGGGCGCTCTTCGCGCTGGGCCTGGACACCTTCCGGGCGGCGTTCCGCAGGCCCTTCGCGGCCCGCGAGCTGCTCGACCAGTTCTGGTTCGTCACCTCGGTCTCCTGGATCCCGGCGATGCTGGTCGCGATCCCGTTCGGGGCGGTGATCGCGCTGCAGCTCGGCACGCTCACGGTGCAGATCGGGGCGCAGTCGTTCACCGGCGCCGCCTCGGTGCTCGCCGTTGTGCAGCAGGCGGCGCCGATCGTGACCTCGCTGGTGATCGCCGGGGCGGGCGGAGCGGCGATCTGCGCCGACCTGGGGTCGCGGACGATCCGCGACGAGATCGACGCGATGCGGGTGATCGCGGTCGATCCGATCCAGGCGCTCGTGGTGCCACGCGTGCTCGCCTGCGTGCTCGCGGCGGTGCTGCTCAACGGCCTGGTCAGCGTCGTCGGCGTCCTCGGCGGCTACTTCTTCAACGTCATCATCCAGGGCGGAACGCCCGGGGCGTACCTCTCCTCCTTCACCGCCCTCGCCCAGCTCTCCGACCTGTGGGTGGGTGAGCTCAAGGCGGTGCTCTTCGGGCTCATCGCCGGCCTGGTCGCCGCCTACCAGGGGCTCAACACCAAGCCCGGGCCGAAGGGGGTGGGGGAGGCGGTCAACCAGTCGGTCGTGGTCACCTTCCTGCTCCTCTTCTTCGTCAACTTCGTGATCACGACGCTCTATCTCGAGCTGGTTCCCGGGAAGGGGGCCTGAGATGGCGACGGTGGACGTGGTCAAGAAGCGGTCGCGGCTGGACCGCTCGCTCGACGGCCTGGTGCAGACCGGCCGCGACATCCGGTTCTACGGAAAGGTGCTGGTCGGGATCCCGACGGCGATCCGGCACTACCCCCGCGAGATCCTCCGGATCCTCTCCGAGGTCTCCTTCGGCACCGGCGCGCTCGCGGTCATCGGCGGCACCATCGGGGTGATGACGGGGATGAGCATCTTCGTCGGCACCGTCGTCGGCATGCAGGGGTACGCAGCACTCGACCAGATCGGCACCTCGACGCTCAACGGGTTCATCTCCGCCTACTTCAACACCCGCGAGATCGCGCCGCTGGTGGCGGCCCTGGCGATGTCGGCGACCGTTGGCGCCGGGTTCACCGCCCAGCTCGGCGCGATGCGGATCAACGAGGAGATCGACGCGGTCAAGGTGATGGGGCTGGGCACGATCCCCTACCTGGTCTCGACCCGCGTGGTCGCCGGCTTCGTGGCGATCATCCCGCTCTACGTCGTCGGGCTGCTGACCTCCTACGCGGGATCGCGGGCGGTGACGGTCTACTTCCACGGGCAGTCGGCCGGGACGTACGACCACTACTTCCAGCTCTTCCTGCCGCCCATCGACATCCTGCTGAGCTTCGGGAAGGTGCTGATCTTCTCGATCCTGATCATCCTCATCCACTGCCGGCTGGGCTTCTACGCCACCGGCGGGCCGTCGGGGGTCGGGATCGCGGTCGGGCGCTCGGTGCGGCGGGCCATCGTGGTCGTCGCGCTGCTCGACCTCGCCCTCTCGATGGCGATGTGGGGCGCCACCACGACGGTGAGGATCGCGGGATGAGCCTCTCGAGAGTTCGTGATGCCTTCCTCGGCCTGTGCTACCTGGCCGTGGTCGCGGCGGTGGCGCTCGGCGCCTGGCTCGCCTACGACCAGACCTTCGTGGACCGCTCCGAGGTCACGCTGACCACCGGCACCTTGGGCAATGCGCTCCAGGTGGGCTCGGACGTCAAGCTGCGCGGCGTGCCGGTCGGCACCGTCCGCACCGTCTCGGCCCGCGAGGGCGGCGCCGAGCTGACCCTGGCGCTGGAGCCGGACGTACTCTCCGATCTCTCGGTCGATACCACCGCGCGGCTGCTGCCCAAGACCCTTTTCGGGGAGCGCTATGTGGCGCTGCAGCCGACGCCGGGCGGGCCGGAGCTGTCGGCCGGCGGCACCATCGAGCAGGACCGCTCCGACGAGGCGGTCGAGCTGGAGCAGGTGCTCGACGAGCTGCTCCCGGTGCTCAAGGCGATCCAGCCCCACAAGCTCAACGCGACGCTGAGCGAGCTGGCCACGATGCTGCGCGACAACGGAGACGACATCGGCCAGGTCTTCTCGGCCTGGGCGGACTACCTGAGGAAGCTCAACCCGCTGGTCCCGCAGATGGCCGACGACCTGGCCGCGCTCGGCCGGGTCGCGGGCCACTACGAGGAGGCTGCGCCGGATCTGCTGGACGCACTGGACACCATGACGGTGACCGCCGAGACCCTCGTCGACCAGCAGAAACAGCTCGCTGACACGTTCCGTTCGGTGACCACGACAGCGGCCGACACCGACCGCTGGCTCGAGCGCAACCGGGAGACCATCGTCGTGCTCTCCGACACCTCGCGCGACGCGCTCCGCGCCGTCAGCCCGTACGCCTCGTCCTTCCCGTGCCTCTTCAGCGCCCTGCGCGACTACGCGCCGGCGATGGCCAAGAACCTCGGCAAGGGCACCGACGAGCCCGGCTTCCATGCGCTGGTCAGCGTCTCGGAGATCCGGCAGCCCTACCCCTCCGGCTACGTCCCGAAGCTGCGCACCGGCGGCCCCCGATGCCCGTACGTCACCGGTCAGACCGGCAGCCAGCCGGCCGTCACCGGGACGGCCGACACCGCCGAGCGGATCGAGGCACCACCGACGGACCGGGTGCGCACCTTCGGGGCGACCACGGGCCTCGGTGAGCAGAACTCCAAGGGCGAGAACCAGCTGATCGCCGAGGTGATGGCACCAGCGGAAGGCCTGGCACCTGATGAGTATCCGACCTGGTCGAGCCTGCTGCTCGGCCCGACCCTGCGAGGCACGGAGGTGATCGTGCGATGAGGGTCAACTCAGGCGGCTCGGTCGTGGTGACGCTCACCAAGTCGGTGGTCTTCGCGCTGGTGACCGTGCTCGCGATGGCAGCGCTGGCGACGACGATCTCCAACGGCTCGACCTCGTCGGGGCGTACGTTCACAGCGCTCTTCACCGACGTGACCAGCCTCAACAAGGGCGACGACGTGCGGATGGCGGGGGTGAAGGTCGGCACCGTCCAGTCGATCGGGCTGCGCCACAACGACACCGCCGAGGTCGTCTTCACTGCGGCCGAGTCGGCGCCGATGGTCGAGGGGACCCGGGCGGAGCTGCGGTTCCGCAACCTGATCGGTCAGCGGTACATCGCCCTGGAGCCGGGCGCCCCCGGCGGCGACGCGTTGAAGGCCGGCTACACGTTCTCGCTCGACCAGACCCAGCCCGCGCTGGACCTGACGATGCTTTTCAACGGCTTCCAGCCGCTGTTCAAGTTCCTCGACCCGGAGGACGTCAACAACCTCAGCGCCCAGATCATCGCGGTCTTCCAGGGCGAGGGGGCGACGGTGGAGTCGCTGCTCTCCTCGACGGCCTCGCTGACCTCGACCCTCGCCGACCGCGACCAGGTGATCGGCGACCTGATCACCAACCTCAACTCGGTCCTCGAGGTGGTCAGCCAGCGCACCGGGATGCTCGACACCACCTTGGTGACGCTGCAGCGGCTGGTCTCCGGGCTGGCCGCCGACCGGAAGACGCTCGGCTCGACCATCGAAGGGATGGGCGAGCTCTCCCAGAGCGTCACCGGTCTGCTGGAGGAGGGCCGCGAGCCGCTGCGCGACTCGATCGACTCGCTCGGCGACGTCTCGGAGAACCTCGCCGAGAACGACGAGGCGCTCACCAAGTTCCTGACCACCATGCCGCAGAAGACCGACCAGATCGGCCGGATGGCCACCTACGGAGGCTGGCTCAACTTCTACATCTGCTCCATCGACGGGCGGATCCCGAAACCCGAGGGCTACTACGGCGACCTCGGTGTGGACTCGCCGGCAGGAAGGTGCCAATGATGGCCCGCTATCCGAAGTCGTTCGCCGAACGCAACAAGATCGTCATCGCCGTGGTCGGGATCCTGGCCATGACCGGCGTCTTCTTCGTCACCTTCTACGCCGAGGACCTCCCCGTCATCGGCGGTGGCGACACCTACGAGGCCTACTTCGCCGAGGCCGCCGGGATCCGTCCCGGCGACGAGGCGCGGGTCGCCGGGGTGAAGGTCGGCGAGGTCTCCGAGCTCGAGCTCGACGGCGACAAGGTGCTGATCCGGTTCCGCGCCAAGGACGTCTCGCTCGGCTCGCAGACCACCGCGTCGATCAAGGTGAAGACACTGCTCGGGCGCAAGTTTCTCGCCCTGGACCCGGGCGGCTCGGGTCGTCTCCGTGAGCCGATCCCGGTCTCCCGGACCACGACCCCCTACGACGTCAACGCCGCCTTCTCCGATCTCTCCACCACCGTCGGGGAGATCGACATGGCCCAGGTCGAGCAGTCGATGGACGCCCTCTCGGAGGTCTTCGAGGACACCCCCGAGGACGTACGCGGCATGGTCTCCGGCCTCACCCGGCTCTCCCGCACCATCTCCTTGCGGGACCAGGAGCTGGCCGAGCTGATGCGGACGACGACCGAGGTCACCGGCACCCTCGCCGAGCGCAACCAGGAGATCGGGCTCCTGATCGAGGACGGCGACAAGCTGCTCGAGGAGCTCGCCGCCCGCCGCCAGGCGATCCACCAGATGCTCACCTACACCGATGACCTCGCCAAGCAGGTCACCGGCCTGGTCGAGGACAACCAGAAGCGCCTCCAGCCGGCCCTGAAGAAGCTCGACCAGGTCTCCGAGATCCTGCAGCGCAACCAGGACCACCTCGACAAGGCGCTCTCCCAGATCGGCGCCTACTACCGGGTGATCGGCGCCTCGATGAGCAACGGGCCCTGGATCGACGTCTACGGCTGCGGCCTCTTCGACGAGAACAACGCGCCGGTGCTCGACAACGACGTCCAGCGCGACTGCAAGCCGGGAGGTACGAGATGAGACGGCTCATCGCTGGGCTCCTCGTGATCGCCGCCGTCGTCGCGATCGGGTGGGGCGCTGCGTACGGGATCCGGGAGGGGCGCAAGGGCACCACGTTCTCCGCGCTCTTCGAGGCCTCCGTCGGCCTCTATCCCGGCTCTGACGTGCAGATTCTCGGCGTGCCGGTCGGCGAGGTGACCTCGGTGACCCCGGCCGGCGAGCACGTGAAGGTCTCGATGATGCTCGACCCCGGCCAGACCGCCGCGGCCGACACCGAGGCCGTGATCGTCGCTCCGACGCTGGTCTCGGACCGCTTCGTCCAGCTCACCGAGCCGTACGTCGACGGGCCCGAGCTCCGCGACGGCACCGTCATCGAGGAGACCGCGGTGCCGGTCGAGATCGACGACCTCTACGCCTCGCTGACCGAGGCCGGCGATCAGCTCGGTCCCAACGGCGCGAACAAGAACGGCGCGCTCTCGCGGTTCCTGGAGGTGATGGCGGCCAACCTCGACGGGCAGGGCGCCGACATCAACCAGGTGATCCGCGAAGGCGCCGATGCATCGGCGACCCTGGCCGACATCGACCAGGACTTCTTCGCCACCGTCGAGAACCTCGACACCTTCAACAAGACTCTGCTCGAGCACGACGACGGGGTCGAGGACGCCAACCGCCGGTTCGCGCAGGTCACCGAGTACCTCGCCGACGACCGCGACGACCTGGCCTCCGCGGTCAGCAACCTCGGCGAGGCGCTCGCGCTGCTGGAGTCGTTCATCAAGGACAACCGCGGCGAGATGCGCACGAGCGTCGAGAACCTGCAGGGGCCGACCCAGGTCCTCGTCGACCAGAACGAGTCGCTCGAGGAGGCGGTCGCCACGATCCCGTTTGTGCTGCAGAAGTACGTCAACGCCTACGACCCGGCGACCAACAGCCTCGTAGGTCGCACCAACCTGAACGAGCTGAGTGTCTGGTCCGGCGACGGCCTCACCGGCCAGACCTCCGAGGACGCGCCGCCGGTCCTGCTTCCCGGTGTCGGAGAGGAGCAGTGATGTCGCGCTCGTCGAGACCGCTCGTCGCCGTGTTGGCCACGGCCGCCCTGGCTCTCTCGGGCTGCGGCCTGGGTGCCGTCAGCGGAGGCGTCTACGAGGCCCCGCTGCCCGGCGGCGCCGACGTGGGGGAGGATCCGATCACGCTGAGCGCCGAGTTCAGCGACGTACTCGATCTGGTTCCTCAGTCCAGCGTCAAAATCGACAACGTCGCGGTGGGCCGGGTCTCCAAGATCCGGCTGACCGAGGACGGCCGCAGCGCGCGGGTGTCGCTGGTGGTCAACGACGACGTCGAGCTCCCCGCCGGCACCACGGCGCGACTGCAGCAGACCTCCCTGCTCGGAGAGAAGTACGTCGCGCTGATCCGCCCCGCCACGCCGGTCGTCGGCGAGCCCCTGGGTGATGGTGCGGCCCTCGGGAGGGGTGACACCGAGGCGGCCGCGCAGGTCGAGGAGGTGCTCGGAGCCCTGTCGATGGTGCTCAACAGCGGCGGGATCGCGCAGTTCCAGGAGATCTCCCGCGAGATGCAGAAGATCTCCGACGGACGCCCGGAGGAGATCAAGGCCTTCTTGTCGGAGATGGACCGGTTCGTCTCGGTCCTCGACTCGCGGTCGGCCTCGATCACCTCCGCGATCGAGTCGCTCAACGAGCTCGCGGTCACGCTGGAGAAGGACAAGACCAAGATCGCAGAAGCGCTGGAGGGGCTCTCGCCGGGCATGCAGGTGCTCGTCGACCAGCGACCGCAGCTGGTCGCGATGCTGGAGGCGCTCGACAAGCTCTCCAAGGTCACCATCAGCACCCTGGACGAGGCCCAGGACGACATCGTCGCCGACCTGAAGCTGCTCGATCCGATCCTCGACCAGCTCGCCAAGGCCGGCTCCGACCTGCCCTACGCGCTCGAGATCCTCTTCACCTACCCGTTCCCCGACGAGGTGCTCAACGCGCTCCGCGGCGACTACATGAACCTGTTCATGATCACGAACTTCCGTACTCCCGCCGGCTGCCAGTCCAAGGGGTGTGAGTGGCTGCAGCCGGCGGTCGAAGGCGGGTCCGGCGGCTCGGTCAGCTCCCAGTCCGGGTCGTCGGACGCACCGCCCGGACTGCTGCCGTCGACCACGTCGCCGGTGCCGGGCTCGTCCTCGCCGTCGATCCCGGGGGAGTCGATCCTGCCCTCCGATCCCGGCTCGTCCTCGTCCTCCTCGAATCCGTCGGAGTCCGGGTCGTCCTCACCCTCGTCGTCCCCGTCTGATCCCTCGGAGTCGCCCGTGGAGTCACCGACCGAGTCGGGCTCGGCGACCTCCGAGACCTCACCGGAAGGCGCGGCGAGCGACGCCGGGTCCGTGGAAGGGAGCGAATGATGCAACGGCTCACCGGAGGCGTACGCGTCAAGCTCGGGCTCTTCGTCGCCCTCGCGCTCGTGGGCACGAGCTATGTCGGCGCCCGCTACGTCGGGCTCGACCTGCTCGACGAGCCCTACCGTGTCGACGTCTCGCTGCCCGAGGGCGGCGGCCTCTTCGTCAACTCGGAGGTGACCTACCGCGGGGTGCCCGTGGGGGAGGTGACCTCGCTGGAAGCAGGCTCCGAGGGCGTACGCGCGGTGCTGGAGATCGAGGGCGACGCCCCCGCCATCCCGGAGGACGTGACCGTGAAGGTCGCCAACCGGTCGGCCATCGGCGAGCAGTATCTGGACCTCCGTGGCGGCGCCGTGGGCTCCGCCCGGCTCTCCGCCGGCGACCGGCTGGCTGCTGGGGAGGAGGCGTTGCCGTACGACGCCTCCCAGGTCATCGAGACCGGCCGCGACTTCGTCGCCTCGGTGCCCGAGGAGGCGCTGGTGACGACGATCGACGAGTCCTACCTCCTCTCCCAAGGAGCCGGGTCCGACCTGCGGAAGCTGGTCGACACCTCGCTCTCGTTCCAGCAGGAGGCCGACCGCAACTTCCTCGTCTCGGCGAGCCTGATCCGCAACTCCGACCAGGTGCTCGCGACCCAGGAGGACTCGGCGACCAGCATCAAGGCGTGGAGCAACGACCTCGCGCTCTTCTCCTCGACCCTTGCTGATTCCGACAAAGACCTGCGCGACCTGATCGGGGCCGCGCCCGGCACGGCCACCGAGCTCTCGCTGCTGGTCAAGGAGGTCGGACAGCCGCTCGGGATCCTGATGAGCAACCTGGTCACGCCTGCGACGCTCTTCGGGACGAACGCGGCCGCGCTCGAGTCGACCTTCGTGACCGTGCCGGAGGCGGTCAGCATCGGCTGGGCGATCAACACCTCCAACGGGCCACGGCTGAGCCTGATGCCGTCGTTCTTCAACCCGCCCGCCTGCGTATCCGGCTATGAGGGCACCGACCTGCGCGCCGGCACCGATGTGAGCAAGGGCAAGCCGTTCAACACCGCGGCCGGCTGCGATGCCGTGCCCAAGCCGAAAACCACGAAGACCGAGACAGTCGAGCCGGGGACGGTTAGCGTCCCCACCACGCTCGCCGGACTGATGGGGGAGCGATGAGCACGACAACGGAGAGACGAACGGAGGCCTCGGTGGTCGAGCCGGTCCTCGAACAGCCGTCGAGGCGCGACCGGGTGCTCACCTGGGCCCTCCCGCTGGTGGCGCTGTGCGTACTGGTCGCAGGCGCGCTGACCTGGTGGCGTGCGACCGGCCACGACCAGGAGATGGTCGACGAGGCCGCCCTGCGTGACCGGGTGCTGATCGTCGCGACCAGCCACATCGAGACCCTCAACTCGCTCGACTACCGGAAGGTGGACGAGGGGCTGAAGGGGTGGGCCGCGGTCACCACCGGGACCCTGCACGACCAGCTGACCAGCGTCTCCGAGGAGGACCGCAAGGTCCTCGCCGAGCAGGAGAAGATCTCGACCGGCTCGGTGATGGACGCCGCCGTGACCGAGCTCGACGACGACAGCGCGACCGTGATCGCGGCGGTCGAGATCACGGTCCGCGACGGCTCTGCCTCTGGTGAGGACGCCGAGCCGACGGTCAAGCGCAACAGGTTCGCGGCCGACCTGGTCAAGGTCGACGACGACTGGCTCCTGGAGAGCCTCGAGCAGGTAGCGGTGAACATGCCATGAGTCTTCTTGTACGCCGCTGGGCACCGTTCCTCGCCGCGCTCGCCCTGATCCTGGGGCTCGGCGCGTTCTGGCAGGCCGACCGGGAACGCAGGACCGACCACGTCGGCAACCGCGCCGTCGTCGATGCCGAGGCCACCACCGAGGTGCAGTCGGCCGTCACCACCGGCCTGCTCCAGGTCTTCTCCTACGACTTCTCCGACCCTTCGCCGACCGCTGCCGCCGCTGACGAGTTCCTCGCCGGCGACGCCCGCAAGGAGTACGACCTCCTCTTCAAGCAGCTCCAGGAGAAGGCCCCCGGTCAGAAGCTCGTGCTCAGCGCCGAGGTCCAGGTCGCCGCGGTCAAGTCACTCGACGCCGACTCCGCCGAGCTCCTGGTCTTCCTGGACCAGGCCTCCCAGCGCTCCACCGACAAGGAGTCGTCGATCTCCGCCGCCCAGATCGCCGTCGAGGCCGCGAAGGTCGACGGCCAGTGGAAGGTCACCGCCCTCGACCTCTTCTGATCGCCGGGTGAGGACCGGCTAGTCGCCGCCGCCTCCGCCGCCGCAGCTCGACCCGCAGGAGGAGCTGCTGCACGAATGGTGGTCGTTGCCGGAGTCGTACGTGGAGCCACACGAGCTCGACCCGGAGCTGCCGCCGCCGCGCCTGCGGAGACCTCGGCGGCGGTTGCGACGCCCTCTCTTGAGCGCGGGCTCGATCAGCAGATAGATGACCAGGCCAAGGACCCCGAGGATGATCAGGATTTCCACGTGGAGCTCCGTTTCCAGGTGCGGCGGGTGAGGTGCCAGATCTGTGAGCCGAGACCGACGGTGAGCACCCGGCGCCCGCCGATCCGGGTGAGCGCCAACCGCCGCCGGCCGTCATAGACCTCGTGCAGGCGGAGCCAGTCGGCGCCGATGGTGGTCAGGAATGCGCGTACGTCATCGTGGGCGCAGCCCTGCTGCGGATGCTGCGCTGCCCAGGCGTGGAAGCGGGCGCGCCAGTCCGGGAGCAGGTCGAGCTCGGGGGCGGCGTGCTCGGCGGCCGAGGAGCGCTTGTGGTGCAGCACCCGTGTCGTCGCGGTCGTCCCGGCGGTGTCGAACCCCGGCGGCGTACGTCCCGCCAGCAGGTCGTCGAGGACCTCGCGCTGCCGCGCGGCGAGCTGGTCGCGTACCGCACCTCGGGAGTCCACGTGAGGAGTGTGCCCGATCGTTTGGTCCGCCGCCGCAATATATAAATGTCAAAGTTGAGTGGAACAGACTCAACTTTGGTTGTGTTGAGATAGATGCGGGTGACAGGCGCTCGCGGCAGACTCAGGTGCGTCCCCAGGAGGAGAGCAGACACAGATGAGCCAGTTTTCGGCAGACAAGTTCACCACCAAGGCTCGCGAGGCGATCGAGGCCGCGCAGCTCGCCGCCACGACGGCGGGCAACACCACGACTGAGCCGATCCACCTGCTGGCCGCGCTGCTGCAGCAGGACGAGGGCACCGCGACGTCGATGGTCACCAAGTCCGGTGTGGACGCCGAGGAGCTGTCGCGAGCGGCGGCCGCCGATCTCGCCGGGCTCCCGCGGGCCAGCGGGTCCACGGTTCAGCAGCCCGCCGCCTCTGGTGGGCTGACCCGTGTCCTGGCCGGGGCGATCACGCTGGCCACGTCCCTGAAGGACGACTACGCCGCCACCGAGCACCTGCTGATCTCGCTGGCCACGGTCGAGTCGTCGGCGCAGAAGGTGCTCAAGAAGGCCGGGCTCACCGAGAAGGGGCTGCGCGAGACGCTGAAGGCGGTCCGCGGCAACCGCCGGGTGACGAGCCAGGACGCCGAGGACTCCTACGAGGCGCTGGAGAAGTACTCCCAGGACCTCACCGAGGCCGCCGAGCGCGGCAAGCTCGACCCGGTCATCGGCCGTGACTCCGAGATCCGTCGCGTCATCCAGGTGCTCTCGCGGCGTACGAAGAACAACCCGGTCCTCATCGGCGAGCCCGGCGTCGGCAAGACGGCCGTCGTCGAGGGGCTCGCCCAGCGGATCATCGCCGGTGACGTACCCGACTCGCTGAAGGGCCGCCGCCTCCTGTCGCTCGACCTGGCGGCGATGGTCGCCGGCGCGCAGTACCGCGGCCAGTTCGAGGAGCGGCTCAAGGCCGTCCTGGAGGAGATCAAGGCCGCCGAGGGGCAGGTCATCACCTTCATCGACGAGCTGCACACCGTCGTCGGCGCGGGCGCCGGGGGCGACTCCGCGATGGACGCCGGCAACATGCTCAAGCCGATGCTCGCGCGCGGTGAGCTGCACATGATCGGTGCGACCACGCTCGACGAATACCGCGAGCGCATCGAGAAGGACCCGGCCCTGGAGCGCCGCTTCCAGCAGGTCTTCGTCGGCGAGCCGTCGGTCGAGGACACCGTGCAGATCCTGCGCGGCATCCAGGAGAAGTACGAGGCGCACCACGGTGTCCGCATCACCGATGCCGCGCTGGTGGCCGCCGCGACCCTGTCCGACCGCTACATCACCGGCCGGCAGCTGCCCGACAAGGCGATCGACCTCATCGACGAGGCCGCCTCCCGGCTGCGGATGGAGATCGAGTCGTCTCCCGAGGAGATCGACCAGCTCCGGCGGGCCGTCGACCGGCTGAAGATGGAGGAGTTCGCGCTCTCCAAGGAGTCCGACGACGCCTCGCTCGAACGCCACGCGGCGCTGCGCAAGGAGCTCGCCGACAAGGAGGAGGAGCTTCGCGGGCTGGAGGCGCGCTGGGAGCAGGAGAAGGCGTCGCTCGAGGGCGAAGGTGCGCTGCGCAAGCAGCTCGACGCGCTGCGCAGCGAGGCCGAGCGGCTCCAGCGCGAGGGTTCGCTGGGGGAGGCCTCGGAGATCCTCTACGGTCGCATCCCGGAGCTGGAGCGGCAGATCGCCGAGGCTGCCGAGGACGAGGACGAGGACGAGGACAACGTCACCGACCGGCTGGTCGGTGAGGAGGTCGCTGCCCAGCAGATCGCCGAGGTCGTCGAGGCCTGGACCGGCATCCCGACCGGCAAGATGCTCCAGGGCGAGCAGGCCAAGCTGCTCGAGATGGAGACCGAGATCGGTCGCCGGCTGATCGGGCAGAAGTCCGCCGTGACCGCTGTCGCCGACGCTGTGCGCCGCTCGCGTGCCGGGATCGCCGACCCCAACCGACCCACCGGCTCGTTTCTCTTCCTGGGTCCGACCGGCACCGGTAAGACCGAGCTCGCCAAGTCACTGGCCGACTTCCTCTTCGACGACGAGCGCGCGATCGTACGCATCGACATGTCCGAGTACGCCGAGAAGCACTCCGTCGCCCGGCTGGTCGGAGCGCCTCCGGGCTACGTCGGCTACGACGAGGGTGGTCAGCTGACCGAGGCGGTGCGGCGCCGCCCCTACTCGGTGGTGCTGCTCGACGAGGTCGAGAAGGCTCACCCCGAGGTCTTCGACATCCTGCTGCAGGTGCTCGACGATGGTCGCCTGACCGACGGTCAGGGCCGCACAGTCGACTTCCGCAACACGCTCCTCATCCTCACCTCCAACCTGGGCTCGAACTTCCTGGTCGACCCGGTCATGGACGAGCACGAGAAGCACGAGTCGGTCATGGCGGTGGTCCGGGCGTCGTTCAAGCCCGAGTTCCTCAACCGCCTCGATGAGGTCGTCATGTTCGACGCCCTCTCGCTCGCCGACCTCACCAAGATCGTCGACATCCAGCTCGGCCTGCTCGAGAAGCGCCTGGCCGCCCGCCGGATCTCGATCTCCGTCACCCCCGCCGCTCGGGAGTGGCTCGCCGAGACCGGCTACGACCCGGCGTACGGCGCCCGCCCCCTCCGCCGCCTCATCCAGTCCGCCATCGGCGACCCGCTCGCCCGGAAGCTCATCGGCGGCGAGGTGACCGACGGTGGCCAGGTCACCGTCGACCGCAACGGCGACGGCCTCACCCTGACCCCCTAGCCCAGGCGTCACCCCGGTCGGCCGAGTGGGCACTTAGGTGCCCAC